>NZ_JCACKM010000049.1:0-46137 GCF_059505385.1 Desmonostoc vinosum | reverse complement strand
CCCCTTACCCCCATACCTGAAGGAAGAGGTTTCCACGGGGCGAGGAATCTGATGAGGGGGACGCGGGGAGGGGGGGACGCGGGGACGCGGAGAATAATCAATAACAAATGACGTAAAGCCTGCGGCATAGCTACGCTTAGAGCGTAGCGGTAGCGAGGTACGAGCGTCGCGTCATGACGAATGACAAATGACAATTCTCCACTCCCCATTTCCTTCAAAAATTACAACCAAGATTGATAGTAATCTGTGACAGAAGTTCAATCCAAAAGTTCATCTGAGATATTTCTCGAATCTCTGCATTTGCTATTGAAATATTCAATCTTCTATTGATGCGATTAAATTCTTGAGTCAATTTCAGACTACTATCAACTTTTAAACCTTTGCTCAAGAAATAATCAATAATTAAAAGTGTCGTAGCCATGTAAGAAACTACTATAATTATCCCTGCAATGTCGAAAACACCTGTAGGAGGTAGAAAAGATACAAAAATTCCGTAAGCTATTGCCCCTATCGATGACGAACTTGTAGTACTAAAAGTATTCATAGCTTGGGTAATTTCTTTCTTGCAAGGAAACTCACCTCTGTAAAGATATCCCAAGGAAGAAATAGCACTAACTTGACTAGCACCGATAATCGCAATACTACCAGGTAAAAAAATAGAACCTACTGATGTTACACACGCAGCAGCAATTATCCCCATAGCATGAGGTTGTTTTTGCTTAAGTTCTCTGGCCAAAAAAGCTACTTTCCCTACCTTAAAACAAGCTTCAAAAATTTGATTTTTTACCTCTGTAATTCCCTTGAGAGTTTGAGGGATACCATACTCATCAACTATAATTTCTTTTTTTTCTCCTGTAATCGGATCTAATAATTTATTTTGAGGATCATATCCCAGGCAGCAAACCTCATGAATAGACATATAAACTTTGAGATTTAAAGCCTCTCTCCACTGATGTTTAATTACTTGTAAATTTACTTTTGAATATTGATCGATTTTATTTAAAATAATAAAAATATGCTCTGCTCTTTTTTTCAACAAATTATAGTTTTCTATCTGTTGTTGATCAGGGTATCCTTGAACAACTATAATCCCGATATCTATACTTTTTTGAAAATTTTCTTGGGCTTTGATAAAGTTGGGTACATCTAAATTTTGGAGTATTGGAGTATCCCAAACTTGAATATGCTCTCCAATTCTTTGAAAGTATACATCTTGTTTAATCCCATAACCTGTGCCAATTTTAAACTTTGGTTCTTTTTTAGGATAATCAAACAAAGCATTTAAAAAAGAGCTTTTACCACTAAAAGGTTTTCCAGTAATTACTATATTTAAATAGTTATATATTTTAGCATTATATTCAATCAATAATTGCTCAACCTTACGTGCGATCGCCTCTTCGTTTAAATTAATATTGTTAATTGTCACTGCTTAAGCCTCCTAGTATTTTCTAAAATTAGAATTTTAGAGATATTAATAAAGCCTCTTATGTGCGAAATACGTAGCTTGTTTTTTGAGAAATGCTGTCTTCATTTAAGCCAGTACGTTGCGAACTTTCCCGCAGTTTTAGTAACTGGTATGGCGATTTAGTTTCACTATTTATTACTAATAGTTAAAATTCATTACTGCTATTTTTTAATATTATCCTGATTTCAAAAAAATGATTTTTAATTATTAAAAATAATAGAAAAGAAAGATTATAAATAAAATAATAAGCAAAAAATATTGATAAAAAACTATTTTTATAGGCAACATTATTTTTGACGTGATTTTATAAAATATTAATTGAAATTGTGTCTTGATTAATCTTCAAAACCTCATATAAATACTCATATAAAACTCATACAAATTTTTGGGGAGACCCCATGATATCATGTTCATTAATATTTTTTTGTTGGGCTACGCCCCGCTTCTCTACGAGACGCTTCGCGAACGCTAACACGCAGAGGCGCAGCGAAAAGTTCTGTTCGCGTAGCGTCTCCGTCAGGAGAAGGAGGGTTTCCCTCCGTAGGAAACTTTTCAAGACAGAGGCGCAGAGAAGAGAACGCAAAGAAGGACTTTTACAAGAGGTCTAGTGATTATCCGAACTTGATAAGCTAATAATCATTCAAATTGCATCCCCGCGTCTCCCCTTAAGCGCGTCCTCCGAAGTTTGCTCAACGGGGGGAACCCCCGCACGCAACTTCTCTCCGCGTCTTTCTGAGGCAAAGGATTATGCAAGTTAAAGGCAGATTAACTTATCACTCTTGCGGCTTAGTTTCCCTGTTCCCTTTCACTTATTTTGCAAACAAAAAGCAGGCATTTCGCCTGCTTTTGAGAAAACATTGCCAATTAAGTTAGCGAAAATTCCCAGGATTGAGACGAACTGGGGCTTGACGATTTGATGTTCCAGGCTGAGATTGACGACGAATTGCGACTCCATTTCGCAAGTTTATAGCAGTACCGCCATCTTTAGGGTCTAGGAAAGGCTTTAAATTAATCCCACGTCTAGATGTCGAAACCCGATTATTACCACTGCCCAAAAGTGTACTCCCTAAATTGTACAATTCATCTACATCACCTCTGCCGTTGCGATAAGTGTTAACGGCTGTGGTTTGTTGGCCGTTGTCAGCAGCCGTTAAGTTTTGGAAAACGCTATTGCGTACAGTGTAAGGGTCTCTATTGGGAGGTACTGTTAGTACAATTCGACAACTGGCATCAGCCTCGGTGGTGACGCAAACAGTATTTTGTCTATTTTCATAACCTGTTTGCAACTCAAGCAAGCCATCTTGGCGATAAGATTCTAAGCGGTTGGCAATGGTTTGACAGCGGAGTTGAGAATTCCAACCACCACCCAAAGTTGCTGGTGCTGCCCAAGGAAAGAATTGACCTGGTTGACTTTGGGGTTGATACATGACTGTATACTGACCATTGTAATATTGGCAGCCAAATCGAGCTATTCTATCAACGCCTCTTGAAGAACTAGGGATACTTGATGAATCTGTTGGTATTGGTCTGTCTGTTGATGTTGATCCATCCGATGGTACTGTTGGTACAACAACGCCATCATTACCAGAGTCAATTTGAGCAAATGCGGCGGAATTACCGATAAAAATAGATAAAGCAAGACTGCTCAAAGAAATTAACTTCAGCAGTTGTGACGACATAGAAAATTCTCCAAGGGAAGTTTACAACAGTTATCAGTTATCAACAAATCCCTTCCGGGTAGGGAACAGGGAAGAAAAGTTGTGATTATTTCAAATTTTCCTATTCTTTTCTACCTTAGAAAAACAGTGGGTTTGAGTTCCCCACTTACAGGTGTAAGTCTTGGTAAGGATTTGAGCAAGCACCATACACAATCACTGTTCCCTTTAACTGTTGATAACTTCAGTGACGAATAATTTTATCTTTTGATTCATCTAGAACGTCGCTTTTTTTGTGCTTGTTCTTTTTTCTCTTTTAGTAGCTGTTCCACCTTGGCTTTAATTTCTGTATGTCGCCCAACTCCTTCGTAAGCGTAGCGGTTATAGCCACTACGAGAGATTAAATTTTCTAAATCGTTAACTCGCTCATTACCGCCAGGGTGAGAAGATAACCAACTGGGAGGAGCGTTTTTTTGTTGTTTTTCTAGTGTGACCATCAAGTTCCGCAAACCATCAGCGGCATAGCCAGTGGCCACAATCAAACGCGTGCCGAGAGTGTCTGCTTGACGTTCCATGTCGCGGCTGTAACTGAGTGCAAAAAGTTGCCCGACAGTGCCGCCCAAGGGAAGATATTGAGTAACGTTAGAGATGAGGTTGCCTTGGGTGACTAGTTGAAAGCCGTGAGATAAAACTACGTGGGATAATTCATGCCCAATTAATCCGGCTAATTCTGCTTCTGATTTACTTTTAGCGATCGCACCTGCATTAATAAAGATTTTGCCACCTGGTAGGGCAAAAGCGTTAAGGTCTGCTTCGGGAATCACAAAAAATTCATATTTAAATTCCTCGCGTCCTCCTACCTTCGCTAGTTTTTGCCCAATTTCGTTGACGTATCCTAAAACATCCTCATCTTTAACTAAGTCCAATTGTTTTTTTGCTTGCTTGGCCACCGACTCACCGATAGCTTCTTCACCTTGTAGTAATACGATGGTGGAGTCAAGAGCTGAAAAAGGGCCAAGTAAACTACCGGTGACGGCGTAACCTAATGCACCCGTGATAATGTTAGCGAGGGCATTACCTCTAACTTCTCCTTGAATATGAGCCTTGTATTTTTTGAGATTTTCCTCGGCTAATTTTGTAAACTCCCCTGCTTGCGGGTCTTGAGGGTTGAGAATAGCATATTGACGCGCTGCTAAAGATGCTTCCATCCATTTTTTGGCATTAGCTAGGGCTGTAACTCTAGCTTTAATTAAATCTGGTTGGTTGGGATAAAGTGAAGATGCCCGTTCTAGTATATCTAACGCTGCTTTGAGGCGATCGTATTGTTTCAGTACTTCTGCGTATCGAATATGACCAGGAATAAATTCGGGATACTGTTCTACTAATAGTTGCAGTGGTACTAAAGTTCTGGTTTGTAACTTCTTGGCGATTCCGGCCTCTGATTCTCGCCAGTAAACTTTACCTGCTGGAGATAGTTGTGCAGGGTCAACTATTGCTGGTTTGCGTTCAAAAGATATAGTTGTTTTGGCAAAGGGTTCTTTGACCTCACGGTATAGTTTTTCTGCTTCTGGAATTTTTCCCGCCAGATAAAGCTTGTCTGCGGCGATAAATTTTTGCTCAGGCGTGAGTTCTTCAGAAATAGGTTGTTTCGGTTCAGTTACTGCACCCTCTGGTGCTGGGGTTGACGAATGTTGCAGTGCATCCCGTAACTTTTGAATTTTAGTCGCTTCAGTCGTTTCAACAGTGGTAGACGCAGGAGATTCTTGTGCCGGCAAGGGTGCTATCGGTTGCGTCAGAATAATTAAAATTGATGTCCCTGCTGACAGTAGTATCCAGTTACAGGCTAATAACAGAGACTTCCAGGTTCGTTTCATGCAGTAAACCACCTATGCAAAAAACTCTTTTTTTGAATGTTTGAAAATTGATTTTCGAGAATTTAGTAAACCGGAAACACCAAAAAATTTTGTCTACTTTCTTTGCCAAGAAGTATTTTAAATGATCCGCTACCAAGGCAAGGACTATTATTACAATATATGAATACTAGTAAATCTACTGAGGGCGATCATTAATTTACTTAAGTAAATTTAGTAGTTGTTTTTTTAACGGTGTCATAAATGCTTTTCTCACTAATTACTCACCGTTTAATAGCTGAGCAAAAAAGTCAAGTTTATTCGTTGATTTGCAAGCATGAGCAGTATTTTTCAAAGAAAAGCTGACTTTTTTCTCCTAGAGATAATGCTTAAATATCTGTGAACAACAATTCTTAAAATAAGGTTATTTTTGTTACATTAGTTTGATAAATATGCATCTCGGTACAAAGTATGATATTTTCTAACTAAACAACCAAACTTTAACTGGGATTGATGTTAGCTTTAACAAGCTTAACTTTAATTTATCGTCTTTAATGAAGATTGAGGAAAAATGCAATACTGTACACAAATAATCAATTTGTATAAAAATATGTAATATTAACCAGGTAATAACCTGGGCACAACTAGACTAACCTATCTTTTTTAAAACAATTCATCACGGTGGCAACCCTGATCACAAGTACTGATCAATGCAGGTCTGCAATTGAAAGATGTATCGCAACAAACCACTACCCCTAGTTTCGGTTATTTCTGGGAATTAGAGCAAGCATCCCTACGGAAATTACGTATGCACGCACAATAAAATACTACAAAACTTTTAGTACAGCAAAATTTTCAGTATTCAATTCCCAATACTTAGTAACCAGTACCGCGCAAAGCACCTCTGACATGACTTACACTAAAAACACCTTCTTTGAATTTCTCACCACCCTAGAGGGGTTTGACCAGTTACCAGATGAAGCGATCGCCAATTTATCACAGCAACTCAAAGCTTGGCGTTATCGCATTGGTCAAAAAATCATTGGCAAAGAAACGCTCCCCGAACAATTAACAATTATTTATGAGGGACAAGTGCGTCTGTTGGGATATGATCCCCAGACACAAATGCCAATTACCCTGAAACTGCTGCAACCAGGAGAAACTATTGGGGAAATTAGTTTGTTGCGTGATGTTGCTTGCGAAACGGCGATTGCTTCTACTGAAGTCGTATGTTTAACCTTAAGTGCCACAGAATACTTTAGCTTTCTTGCCACATACCCAGCTTTGGCGAATGTTCGCCAAAACCATAGTTACTTAATCGAAGTTTTCGATGTTCTCAGTAAACAATGGGAACAGCAAGCAAACGCCACGATCAACATCAAAGAACTAGCAGAAAAAGCTTTAACAGGGGCCGAAATACATTACCTTTCCCCAGGAAAAACACCACTGCATCAATTGGATAGAGAAAACATCTGGTTTGTGAGTGGTGGCGGTACAGTCACAAATTTATCTCCTGGTTCCCGCATCAGTCCGAACGATATCGAAGACGGCATCAAGGTGATTGGCAAAAATCCCGCACGTTTGATTGGTGTGTGTGCCTCTGATTTATTATTGCTAGATGCTCATCAAGTAGAGTTGGAAGTTAACGACAGCCAACCACAACTGACAGATGAGCTAGATATTCCCTACGCACCAGACGAAGAAATACCACAGGCTGATACCTCAGCCAAAGGCAGGCGAAAACACAAAAAATACCCATTCTTTCGTGGCAAGGGAGAATTAAATACCACCTTCGCCTGTTTTCAAATGGTCACGAAGCAGCTGGAAATCCCCTTTCGTCGAGAGGTGGTGCGTCGCATTCTCAACGAGCAAATCAAACGTCAGGGTCATCTCTCGTTTCAACTTTGTGCTTACCTATCAGAGTTAATCGGACTCAAATCACATCTGATAGATTTACCCGTCGCTTCCTTGACGCGCCTCACAACACCAGCACTGATTCGCTATGCTGATAGCTTTGCGGTTTTATATGAGATAGACGCGAATCATGCCGTAGTGGGTGTACCATCCCACGGGATTGTGCGCTGCAAACCCTCCCAATTGATGAAGCAATTGGAGATTGACGAAGCTAACTTACCACCACAATTTCGAGTATTACTGCTTACCACCACCAAAGAAACACCTCAAGAACGCTTCAGCTTGCGGTGGTTTTTACCCTATTTGTCGCGTTACCGTCGCGTACTCATAGAGGTATTTATCGCTTCATTTTTCGTCCAGTTAGCGGCATTAGCCAATCCGCTAGTTGTGCAGTTAATTATCGACAAAGTAATTGCTCAAAATAGCATCAGCACTCTGCATATTTTGGGAGTTTTACTATTAGTTGTGGGGCTATTTGAAGCAGTATTGACTACATTACGCACCTACTTATTTGTCGATACAACCAACCGCATCGATATGAGTTTGGGGTCACAAATTATTGACCACTTACTCAGGCTACCACTGCGCTACTTTGAACGCCGACCTGTGGGTGAACTAGCAACCAGAGTTAACGAATTAGAAAACATCCGCCAATTTCTCACAGGTACAGCATTAACAGTAGTGTTAGATGCAGTATTTTCGGTAGTTTATATCGTGGTGATGCTGATTTATAGTTGGCAACTCACATTAGTAGGTTTATGCACGATTCCCGTATTCGTGATTATTACCTTAATTGCCGCTCCCACCGTGAGCAGACAATTACGCGCCAAAGCCGAACGTAACTCCGAAACTCAATCTTATTTAGTTGAAGTGATGTCGGGAATTCAAACAGTCAAAGCGCAAAACATCGAATTGCGATCGCGTTTTTCCTGGCAAGAGCGTTATGGTCGGTTTGTCGCTGCAGGTTTTAAAACCGTTGTCACTTCCACCCTCGCCAATTCTACCAGCAACTTTCTCAACAAACTCAGCAGCTTACTCGTTTTGTGGGCAGGAGCTTATTTAGTCCTGCAAAATCAATTAACCTTGGGGGAATTAATCGCCTTTCGGATTATATCGGGTTACGTAACTAGTCCAATCTTACGCTTGACTCAAATCTGGCAGAACTTCCAAGAAACAGCCTTGTCTCTAGAGCGGTTAAGCGACATTGTCGATACACCCCAAGAAGCCGAAACAGACCGTGATAACATTCCCTTACCGGTTATTAAGGGAGCGGTAAAATATGAAAACGTTTCCTTCCGATTTGCCAATAGTGGCCCCCTACAACTTTCCAACGTCAATCTCGCTTTTGAACCAGGAAAATTTGTCGGCATCGTCGGACAAAGTGGATCTGGTAAAAGTACCATGATGAAATTGCTGCTGAGACTTTACGAAACAGAGTCTGGCAGAATTTTAATTGATGGTTACGACATCTCCAAAGTAGAGCTTTATTCCCTACGCAGACAAGTTGGTGTAGTTCCCCAAGAAACCTTGTTATTCGACGGTACAGTTCAGGAAAACATTGCTCTGACAAATCCTGATGTCACAACCGAAGAAATTATCGAAGCCGCGAAAGTCGCCTGTGCCCACGAATTTATTATGAACTTACCCAACGGGTATAATACTCGTGTGGGCGAGAGAGGTGCTGGACTTTCCGGTGGACAAAGACAAAGAATTGCGATCGCTCGTTCTGTCCTACAACGACCAAAACTATTAGTATTAGACGAAGCAACCAGCGCCTTAGACTATCCCACAGAGCGACAAGTCTGTCTTAACTTAGCTAAAGCATTCCAAGGTGATACAGTATTTTTCATCACCCATCGTTTAAATACCGTCAGTAATGCAGATGTCATTGTCGTGATGGATAGTGGCAGGGTTATAGAGCAAGGAAGCCATCAAGAATTGATGACTGCTAAAGGTCATTATTATTACCTGTATCAGCAGCAAGAGGTGAATTTATAATTTAGTCATTTGTCATTGGTCATTTGTTTAAAACTATTGACCATTGACAAATAACGCAATTAATAATCATGCAGTCTCAGTCTCATACAAATTCGTTAAAAGAATTACGAATTGATATAAAATCCACAACCTCAAACCCCAAATCACTATGACTCAACTTAATGGCAATCACATCAAAGACAATCATCGTAACGGCAAACATCAAAACGGCAACGGAGCAAAACGAGATTCACAAACAGCTGTAGCTCAAGGAAAAATTACCAAACAGTCTGCAATTAACTCCCATGAGTATGACTTTGAACAATCAGTAATTCTGCGTCAATCACCAATTTGGTCACGCACAATTTTGGTGACTTTAATGGGATTAGCCTGTTTTGGAATTGCTTGGGCTTGTTTTGCCAAAATCGAGCAAGTAATCCCAGCAATGGGCCAATTAAAACCTGAAGGAACAGTCAAAGAAGTACAAGCACCTGTCAGCGGAGTTGTGAAAGAACTCTATGTTAAAGATGGGCAACAAGTCAAGCCAGGAGATTTATTACTAACTTTTGATTCCATCGCCACCGTTGCTGAATTAAATTCTTTAAATAAGATTCGCACCGCATTAAACGCAGAAAACAAGATTTATCGTCAATTGATGGGAGCAAGTACTGCTACAGCCTCTGAGTTAGAATTTTTGCAGAGTAAGTTACCCCAAGAAGCAGCTTTTCTCCTCAAAAGTCGAGCAGCATTAGTTGGAGAAAACGAATTATTGCGGACTCAACTTAGAAATTCCGATCCAAGTACAGGGATGGGAATCGATGAACAACAACTTCTAAGAGCTGCTAGAGAAGAATTAGCTTCCCGCTCAGCCGCAGCAAGATTTGAAGTAGAAAAAATCAAAAAGCAGCTGACACAAACGCAAGTCAAACTCAACGATACCAAATCTAGTTTAGCCATCCAGCAGCAAATTTTAGGCAAGCTCAAAATCTTAGCCGAAGAAGGTGGTATTTCCCAGCTTCAGTACCTTAATCAGCAACAAGAAGTACAAAACTTGGCAGCAGAAGTAGCTCAATTAGTTGAAGAACAAAAACGCCTCGGTTTTGATATTGAGAGAGGAAAACAAGAATTTAACAATACTTTAGCTATCACCGATAAAAATGTCTTGGATAAGATAGCTGATAACAAAAAACGCATTGCCGAAATTGATACTCAATTTATGAAAGTTGTATTAGACAACGAGCAGCGTTTAGCAGATGTCAACAGCAAAATATCTCAAACGCAGTTAAACGTTAAATATCAAGAACTACGCGCTCCTGTTGCTGGTTCAATTTTTAATATGCAAGCTAAAAACGTTGGTTTTGTGGCAAATACCACTACAAAACTATTGGAAATAGTACCAGAAGATAAATACATAGCAGAAGTTTTCATCACCAACAAAGATATAGGTTTTGTGCGGAAAGGGATGAAAGTCGATGTGAGAATCGACTCTTTTCCTTTTAGCGAATTTGGCGATATTAAAGGAGAAGTAATCGGCATCGGTTCAGACGCATTACCACCTGATCAAAACAACCAATACTACCGATTCCCAGCCAAGATTCGTTTAGATAGACAATATCTAGAAATCAAAGGTAAAAACGTCACCTTACAATCAGGGATGTCCATCAGCGCTAACATTAAAGTGCGCGAAGAACGGACAGTCATGAGCTTATTTACCGAATTATTCACCAACCAAGTCGAAAGCTTAAAACAAGTGCGTTAGTCAAGTAGGGAGTGGGGAGTAGGGAAAGAGATATTTTCATACACTCATTGGGTGATTTTTCACACGAGAGGCTATATTGAAAATAATAGGTGCTTGCATCTTTTTCTGCTTTGGTCAAGCGGTAAATCTCTTCTTACTCTCCGCGCCTCTGTCTTGAAAAGTTTCCTACGGAGGAAACCCTCCTTCTCCTGACGGAGACGCTACGCGAACAGAACTTTTCGCTGCGTCTCTGCGTGAATAAAAAATATTTATGCAACAAGCTCAACGACTATTAAAATCAAATTAAGAATAAAATATAAAGATCCAAAAAATTAAATGGTAAGACCCCAACGCATCGAACCCGCTCCTGGACAAGAATCAGTTTGGGATTACCCCCGTCCCCCACGTTTGGAGGACACAAGCAAACACATTCAAATCATCTTTAATGGGGTAACAATTGTAGATACTCACAGCGCCAAGCGTGTGTTAGAAACCAGTCACCCACCCTCTTATTACATCCCTCCTGCGGATATCAAAATGGAATATCTGCTACTAACACCCCAATCGAGCTTTTGTGAATGGAAAGGTGGGGCAAAATATTATACAATTCGTGTTGCTGACCGAGAAGTCCAAAACGCTTGCTGGTTGTACCCAAATCCTACACCAGTCTTTGCATCTATCAAAGACCACGTAGCATTTTATGCTCATTTAATGGATGAATGCTATGTAGACGGTGAAAAAGTACAACCACAACCAGGTAATTTTTACGGTGGTTGGATTACCAGTGATATTGTTGGGCCGTTCAAAGGTGGTGCTGGAACTTGGGGATGGTAGTTTTTTATAGGGAACAGGGAACAGAAAATCTTCTGTTCCCTATTAGCATCTAAGGATTGCTAATAAAAATTGGTTCACCACCCTGTTCAAGAGATGCTGTTAAAGCAGCCAAAATTTCTACTAACTGCGTGCCTACCCAGCCGGATGAAATTTCTGGAGGAGTATTGTTGAGGACGGAAGCTACAAAGCGATCGCAAACTCGCTTTAATGGTTCGCCTGCCTCCAAATCTAACACGGCTTGGCTTTGATTTATCGGCATAAATTGATTTCCCTGCCGTTCAAACTCCCCATTAACTAGTGTTAGAGGTGATGAAGCTGACATTTCATCAAAAATCAAACTACCAAGGCTACCCACAACCCCCAACCGCCGCTGTTTATCAGGATTCAACCAGCATAAGTGAATAAACGCTTGAAAACCATCTGGGTAAGTAAGTGTCACCCATACCAAATCAGCTAGTCCCTTGGGAGATGAGGACACGGAGACGCGGGGACACGGGGACGCGGGGAAATTACTCTCTGTGTTCCCGCGTCTTTTCTTCTGTGCGTCTTCTTCAACTCCTTCCTGTAACCATACCTTACCCGTTGCTTGCACTTTCACAGGTAGCTGACCCAGCCAAGTATTAAAAATCGCAATATCGTGAATAGCTAAATCCCAAAGTGCATCAACATCTTGCCGGACAGGGCCTAAATGGGTGCGGGTGGCATAGCCATAGCGTAAATCACCCAATTTACCCGCCTCAACTACAGCTTTCCCACGCTCAACTGCTGGGTGAAATAAGTAGGTGTGATCAACCATCAGTATCAAACGCCGTTGCTGTGCCAGTTGGCAAAGTTCCCAACATTCCTTGGGGTCGAGAGTCAAGGGTTTTTCTGCCAAAACATGGTACCCCTGCTGGAGAGCATCTTTAATTAAAGCATAGTGGGTAACAGCAGGAGTAGCGATCGCTACCGCTGTTAACTCGGAAATTTGCTTGATATCTAACCATTTAGTGGTTAATAATACATTATTATCTAAGTTAAATTGCTGTTTTACCGCTAGTAATCTCTCTGGATTAGGGTCTACTACAGCAACCACAACTACTTGGGGATGTGCTAAAAAATTCCTTAATAAATGCACTCCCCAACGCCCAACACCGATGACCGCAATGTTAATCATTAGACCATAATTAATAAATTAATAGTCAATAGTCAGCGGTAAATCGTCAATCGTCAAGATTCAAAAATGGAACAGGGAACAGGGAACAGAGGAAGAATTAGCCCTGAATATGGGTCACTAGCACGATTATTTATTTTTTCGCTCTGACGTAGCACGAGAAACAGCGAAAAACGCGGTCTGATATCACGCTTTAAAAGTACTGTAGCTCCTAAGCTTTCTTTATTCCCAGCTGGCTCTATTGCTTACTTTTCACCCTGGTTGCCATACAATGTGCGAACGCTTCGCCAACAAACCCGCCAAGCGTTCCGCAAGGGCTAGGTTATCTTCCCTATAGGGTAAACCAACAATATTGGCATGGTTCACCGAATCCTGCTCCACATCCAAACCAATTTCCCGAATACGCCCAACCTCAAGACTGGCAACTCCATAACACTTGCGAAACAACCCAGCACACTGTTCTAGAGAACACATACTTGCCAGATTTACCGAAAGCCCAGGTTCACTAGCCCGTAGGAAATAAGCATCTGCCTTCACACAATTAGTGTTCTCATCAATCCACTGTTTACGCAGCAGCGCTCGATAAACAACTGCATCAAAAGGCAATGGCTCAAACTGACTCATGCTTAATTCAGCCACTCCAACCACTGCACCAAGATGGATGCTGTCACATCCCGTTCGATGGCGTAATTATCTCCCAATTCATGGTACAGATAGGCTTGTTGTTCGGCTGTCGCTGGGCAAACCAACCGGACTTCACGTTCAGGTAACGGTTTGCTCCATGTTAGTCGAATACTACCTTGCTCATCCGTCGAAGTCGATGCCAAGGGAAAGCGATCGCCCATTGCTTCATAGGCATCTATGATCAATCGTATCGCCAATTTAAAGGCGTATTGGCTCGGTTGTAAAATCCCGTACTCATCCGTCTCATCCTCTTCTAAAAGAGCAAGGAGCCGCTTCAATGTCACCATAATATCGCTGCTGGAGGGTTGTGCTGACTGAGCAACGGTCATGAAACTCAAGTATATTCATTCGGGAGATCGATACTAGCCTAACATGAGCGATAATCCAGAAGGCAGCGGAAGATTGAGGCTGCTATGTTCCCATGCTTAATAATGTGGAATTGAAACAAGGACATTCAAGCCTCACTCACATGTAGCCGAATGTGTTCAACTAACCGCTTGGTTTCACCGCCAGCTAATATGAGACACTGCGTTGCTTCTTTTGCAGCGATTGTAGAAGCTTCCCGCAGGGTACAAGCGTCATCTTTACCCAAGTACCTGTTCCCCGTTCCCTGTTCCCTTTTAACAGAGTTATTCCGGATTATTAATTGCTAAAAAAGCTACTTTAGCAGCTGCTTGTTCAGCAGCTTTAATTGAGCGTCCCTTGCCTTGACCAAGCTTTTTGTTGTGCAGCCACACCTCAGCCACAAAACGCTCTTGAGCGCGGTGAGGTTGACCAACTTCCACAACCCGATACTCTGGTAAAACCTTAAATTGTGCCTGAGTCCATTCTTGTAGAGCTGCTTTATAGTTAAGTCTAGCTGGATCGAGGCGAATTTCTGCCGCTAGTTGCTGAAAGTGTGGGTCTAGCCAAGGGCGAATCAATTCCAGATTTTGAGTACTTAAGTAAAGCGCCCCCAAAACTGCCTCAAAAGCATCTGCTAACCGTGACTCTTGACCGACTTTATCGGCGGTAGCACTGCCAGCGACTAGCAAATATAACTCTAAACCATATTCTCTGGCCAGTTGAGCGAGAATGCGATCGCTTACCAACACCGAACGAATCGCTGCAAAATCCCCCACTGGACAATCGGGATAATTTTCCCACAACACAATAGCCGCTACTAACCGCACCACTGCATCACCAACAAACTCCAACTGCTCATAATTTGCCGACTCCGAGACAGTGGGATGAGTCAGCGCTAAGTCCAGTAGTTGCCATTTTATCGGTACATCTGGTAGCAGACCTAATTTTTGTACTAAACTTTCAAGTTGTCGCTGACGACGGGGATAAGCAAGAGACATTAGTTATTTAATCATTTGTCATTTGTCATTAGTCATTAATAAATAACTAATAGCAAAAATAAATTAGCGCTCAATATCCTTAATTTACAAGGGATACGCACTTAAAACACTATTTCCGTAAAAATTGTGTACAAAAACAGTTAACTTTTGTTTCTGAAGTTACACATAATAATTTTTTGTTTTCACACAAAAAAGTTGAGTTAGTTTAAGTGCTAGCCTCAGTTGCTGTCGCGTCATTTCCTCAGCAATCAGGTAGTTGGATTCTTCTTCAATCTCTTTTCAGCGTTCTGGTGATAACTGTTCTAGTTTTCCCCATAAGTTATTTTTGATTTTCCTCCTCATGTTTTCAAGAGTATATTAGAGCTTGGCGATCGCTAAACAGACATCAAAAAACTCCCTTCAAGTGAACGAAGGGAGTTAGCAGAAAATTAAGGTGAGCTTTACATTTCTAGCAAGCTCACCACTTGTTCAAGCTTCATCTTAGCTGCGTGCAAGTTCAACAATCTCTCTTGCTCGTACCTATCAGGATAATTCATTCTCCTGCCTTCAAGGGTTATCCTTACGAGTGCTGCTTGTTCATCAGTGAGAGAACCCATCTCATCAATCGCTGAAGCGATGACCTGAATAGTAGGGAATGTAGGTGATTTCAATCCTTTACCCTCTTCTATTTGCTGAATCGCTAAAACAGGGAACGCCATTAGAGAAGTGATATAACTAACTTTGTAACCTGGGTTCCCTGTAGGACGGATGCCGTATCGACGGCATAAGTCGCGTAACTCGATTACTGTTTTGATTTCGAGTTCAGAACGTGTAAACATATAGTTGTCCTTCATCAAGTTGGATATGGGTAGCCGAAACTTTCCACGGTGAACAGCTACCCATAAAATACTATTTATACCTATGTCGTCTTAGGTTTCAATCTATATTTGCATTTTGCAATAATGTCTCCTAACCCCAAGGGCAACCCAGAAAGCTTAGAACCATACAAGTTAACCACTAATAGACCGGAACCACTAACAGCAAAGCTAACTGTCAGACTTCCTCAGTCAATGATGGATAAACTAAAGGCAATAGACAATTATCCTGAATTTGTCAGGCAATGTATTCAGGATGGACTAGACAAGCTTGACCAACTAGATAGCTAACAGTTGGAACAGAAATATATCGTATAAAATCCATACAAAAAATAATGAGGTAGAAAGTTGTAAGCCTTCATACCTCGTTATTAAATAGAGAGTAGGACATAAGCCGGGTTCTGTTCTCTTGCGTAGCAACGTTAATTTTAACGTCACTAGAAGAGGGCGGTTATCTATCTGGGACGCTTGTTACCAAACGCCTCTAGCGGCTCTTTGTGAGCGGAACTGGTAAAAGACCAACCATAGTCCCTCTGGCCTTGCTCCCAACCGGGGTTTACCGAGCCAGCACCTCTCGATACTGCTGGTGCGCTCTTACCGCACCTTTGCACCCTTACCGGGGATTGGGTACTGGGGATTGGGTACTGGGGATTGGGAAAATTCTTTCCCAGTCCCTAGTCCCTAGTCCCTAATCCCTATTCCCGGCGGTATCTTTCTGTGGCACTATCCTCGCGATCGCTCGCACTGGACGTTATCCAGCAAGTCTGGTCTTTCGGGAGTCCGGACTTTCCTCAAACCAGCCACTACGACTGATCTGCAACCACCTGCGCCTACTCTCTAGATCCAGTGTAATCTTGGATGATGTTCATGTAGTGCGACTGGTAGAGATTATTTCTTTTTGTTCCAAGGTAGGGCGTATGTCCAGGGGAGTTTTCTAACTGTGAAAGGACAATTGATAATGCATATGGGGGGAAAATCCGTACCTGGAGCTAAACCTATACGCACTTCCGATATCCTTAATACCAGTTGTAGCGAAAATTCTAACTCCTTTCTTCTGTTGATAAAGTCCCCGTATAACTTCTTTTGAGGAGGGCCGCCAGATTTTAACCCGGTAATATTCACCAAGGGTTTTTTCGCTGAATAAGTGCCACTTTCTTTATCGCGCTCGAAAACATCTTCTGCTGTTACTGTTTCTGTAAGCGTTTTTTTAGGAGCAATGAGACTAGGACTTTGGGGAACAGCCAAATCACGAGTTAAGTCTGGTGATTTGCGAATTACTCGGCGTGATTGCTTGCTGTGTTCAACTACCAATGAGCTATTATCCCAGTCAACGTATATGGCTATATTATCGGATTTATTTTCAACACTCAACGCCAAATCTTTGAGATCATCGTATGAATATGAAGGTTTGAGTTTAAAGGAAATGCCAATTTTATCTTGCAGATTTTGTTGATTTAATTGTTCCTCAACGACTGCCTTTTTAAACTCAAACTTGATTTGGTCGTCTATAGATTCAACCATCCGATTGAAGGCGTAAGAGACACCAATAATATAAATCGTTAAAACCACTAAATTCTGATCACCACTAGCTCTCATATTTAGAAATATTCACTCCTCATTCTCAGTTTTATATCTTCAATCATGCTTAATTATTAGAAGAATTGGCTAGCCAGCCCCGCCGCCAAAAAAAGAATAGTAATCCCAAGGCGATCGCAGCCATCGCTGCTAAGCAAATCGGGTAGCCCCAATACCAATTTAATTCCGGCATATTATATGGTGATTTTTCAGTATTAAAATTCATTCCATATACACCAACCACAAAAGTTAGAGGAATAAAAACGGACGAAATCACTGTTAGCACCTTCATGATTTCATTCATTCTGTTACTGACTGCTGACAAATACACATCCATTAACCCAGATGCCAGTTCTCGGTAAGTTTCTACCATGTCCATTACTTGTACTGTGTGGTCATAACAATCTCTTAAATAGATTCGCACTTCCTCACTAATCAGTTCACTACCATCTCGAATTAAGGCATTAATAGCATCGCGTTGTGGCCAAACAGCACGACGTAATTGTAGTAATTCTCGCCTAATTCGATAAATTTTTTGTAGTGTTTGCGGGGTAGGTTTGACTATCACTTCTTCTTCTAACTCTTCAATTCGCTCTCCGTACATTTCTAAAACAGGGAAAAAGCCATCAATGATTGCATCTAACAAAGCATAAGCTAAATAATCAGTTCCTTGTTTGCGAATGATACCTTTATTTCTTTCAATCCGCACCCGCACCCCCTCAAAGCAATCATGCTCAGGTTCTTCCTGCACTGTGAGCAAATAATGTTTCGCTAATATTAAACTCACCTGCTCACTATAAAAACCACATATTCTTTCTTTTGGTACTACCATATGGGCAATTATGAGTAATTGGTCTTCATAATCCTCTATTTTGGGACGCTCTGGTACATTAACTACATCTTCTAAAACCAGAGGATGTAACTCAAAAACTTGACCCAATCGCTGTAATATATCCTGACTACCTAAACCTTGTACGTCTACCCAAGAAACAGATTCAGTATCCAAATAATTAACACACTCTTCTGGAGTTGCTATTTGTTTGCGAACAACATTAGTTTGGTTGTAATCAATCAAGAAAATGATTGGTGGTGGCGCGTCCGCGTCAACTATGAGAGTTCCCGGCAGAGTTCCAGGTTGGTGATAAAATTCCTTTGTATAAAATCTAGATACTACTTCAGGAAGACGGCGGAGTTTTCTAATCATAAATTTTTATCGAGAAAATAATATTCATGAGTCAATGGTTAGTTCCATCGCAACTCACAATTTTTGATGCTATTAATCAAAGCACCATTACTCAGTTTTGGGCGAATATAATTCGCTACTACACAAGCGAAGTCCACCTCCTTTGGAAAACACGGAAAATCGAGTTCTTGAAACCCACGGAGGTGGGTTTTGTCTGTATAGTCTCGATTTCTAATCGCCGGGGTTAGTATTAATTTAGACTTTTCAAACAACCTCCTATACCCCTAGTTTTTGACGCACATTAGCTTAACACTACATCTTCTTTAAATCAGCTCAGATATAAAAAAACAGTTTGCCTGGATAAGGCAAACTGCTTACAGAGGTTCTATGTATGGGAAGTAGGGATTACATCATGCCCATGCCGCCCATGCCACCCATGCCGCCCATGCCGCCCATGCCGCCCATGTCAGGGGCACCACCTGCGGGTTTTTTCTCAGGTTTTTCTACAACCAAGGCTTCGGTGGTTAAAACCATGCCAGCGATTGAGCCTGCGTTTTGCAAAGCTGAACGGACAACTTTAGCAGGGTCGATAATGCCAGCAATAATCAAGTCTTCAAATTCCCCAGTAGCGGCGTTGTAGCCAATATTGAAGTCGGTTTCTCGAACTTTGACGACGATCACAGAACCTTCAGCACCGGCGTTGTCTGCTATTTGACGCAGAGGAGCTTCTAGCGCTCGTGCCACAATCTCAGCCCCAGTCCTTTCTTCAGCTTCGAGGCTGTTGGCGATCGCCTCAGCATTTTTAGCTAGGTGGATTAGGGTTGTGCCACCGCCAGGAACAATACCTTCCTCAACAGCCGCTTTAGTAGCGTTGAGTGCGTCTTCAATTCGCAGTTTCCGGTCTTTGAGTTCGGTTTCTGTCGCTGCACCCACTTTAATCACTGCCACGCCGCCAGCCAGCTTAGCAATGCGTTCTTGGAGTTTTTCTTTGTCGTAATCAGAGTCGGTTTCTTCTAACTGTTTACGAATTTGAGCAATCCGCTTTTGCACTTCTGGTTTGACATCAGTGCCAGCAACAATCGTGGTGTTTTCTTTGTCAATGGTGATTTTGCGAGCAGTTCCCAAAGCTTCTAGCGAAGCAGTGTCTAGGCTTAAGCCGATTTCTTCAGAAATCATTTGACCATCGGTAAGAATGGCAATATCTTGTAACAAAGCTTTACGGCGATCGCCAAATCCCGGTGCTTTGATTGCCGCTACCGTTAGCACACCACGCGCTTTGTTGACTACCAAAGTTGCTAAAGCGTCTCCTTCGACATCTTCGGCAATAATCAGCAAAGGTTGACCTAAACGGGCAACTTTTTCCAACACTGGCACCAAATCCTGGATGCTGCTGATTTTTTTGTCAGTAATCAGGATGCGGGCGTTTTCAAATTCCACCGTCTGCCGTTCGTTGTTGGTGATGAAGTAGGGGGAAATATAGCCCCTATCGATTTGCATCCCTTCAACGACTTCCAACTCCGTTGTCAAGGATTTGGATTCTTCAACGGTAATGACGCCGTCTTTGGTAACTTTCTCCATCGCTTCGGCTAGCATACTGCCGACTTCTTCATCGTTACCAGCTGAGACAGTAGCAACCTGGGCGATCGCACTTCCTTCAACTGGCTTAGCCACCTTAGCAATTTCTTTTACCAGCGCCTCAATAGTTTTATCGATCCCGCGCTTCAAGCTAACTGGGTTGCTACCAGCGGCAACGTTCTTTAAACCTTCCCGAATTAGTGCTTGTGCTAAAACAGTGGCAGTGGTAGTTCCATCTCCAGCCACATCTTTGGTTTTTGATGCTACTTCCTGGATGAGTCTCGCACCTGTATTTTCGAGAGGATCTTCTAATTCAATTTCTTTGGCAACAGTGATACCATCGTTGACAATTTGAGGTGCGCCAAATTTTTTTTCTAAAAGAACGTTACGACCTCTGGGCCCCAGGGTGATTTTTACGGCATCAGCAAGGGCGTTAACACCCCTCTCTAGTGCCCGCCGCGATTCCTCGTCAAATGCAATAATCTTCGCCATGTTTTATTTCTCTAGCGCTTCCATTAGACAATTTAGCACTCTTGACCTATGAGTGCTAATTTCTTAAACCATTCAGGTTACAAATAGAAATAAAAAAATTGATTATTATACAGTTGATGCTCATGTTAAATACTGGCAGTAATGGTTGTATTGGGAGATGAATCTAGACTCCCTTAAATCTCTTGGTATTGCTCAACCTAGCGGCACCGGCTGGTTAGCAGTGGTATTTACGTTTATTTTGGCTTGGCTTGTGACGTGGCGGTTGATTCCGACGGTACGGAAATTTGCTTTGCGTGTAGGTTGGGCTGACCAACCTAACGCCCGGCGACTTAACCGAGAACCTTTACCCAATGCAGGAGGGCTGGCTATCTACGCGGGAGTAATTGCCGCACTAGTTTTGGCTAGCCTCTTGAGACCCATTGAACTCCAAAACGTGTTAGCTCAAGTGCTGACTATTTTGTTGGGGGGTTCCATCTTAGTGCTTGTCGGCTTTATCGATGACCAGTTCGGTTTACCTCCTTCGGTTCGCTTGTGGGCACAAATTATCACAGCTCTGTTGCTGGTTGCCAATGGTATTAGCATCAAAGTCGCTTTTGGTACTCCCATCGACTCATTACTGTCAATGTCGCTGACTGTACTGTGGGTGGTAGGAATTACCAACGCCATCAACTTGATGGACGGTATGGATGGTTTGGCGGGAGGGATCAGCTTTATTACCGCCATGAGTTTGTTAGGGGTTTCAGCTCAATTTGATAATCGTGCCGCCGCCACCTTGGTTTTAGCAGCCTTGGGAGGGGCAGCACTGGGCTTTTTGCGTCACAACTTCCACCCTTCGCGCATTATCATGGGTGATGCTGGAGCTTACTTTTTTGGTTATGTATTAGCAGCAACTAGTATTTTAGGCAGGCTACAACAAAACACAGTCTATGCCCTCGTACCCACTGTTTTATTTTTGCTACTGCCAGTATTAGACACTACTCAAGTGTTTGTCAGGCGACTCTTAGCAGGCAATAACCCTCTTAGCACTCCTGGAAAAGACCATCTGCACCACCGCCTACTAGCTTGGGGATTTTCCCAGCGTCATGCTGCATTCACCTTGTGGTCAATCACCTTGATTTGCAACTTACTAGCCATGAGAATACAAGGCATGAGCTTGGCAGTAATACTTACTACTGCCAGTAGCATTATTATCTTGTTAGCCTTTACAGTCTGGCAAAGGATACGCCAACAACCTTGAGTTAAGTTTTGTTAAGTTTTGTTAATTGAAATAGGGAGTGGGGAGTAGGGGAGATGAGGGAGAAAGATAATTCAGTCCCCAGTCCCCATTCCCCATTCCCCATTCCCCATTCCCCATTCTCAAGACAACGGCTTTTGCACAGGTACACCAGTAGCACGTGGAAATTTAACTGGTGTGGTTGCGACTTTACGCAAGTAAAGATAGTGACGGATACTTGTACTTACAGGAGTGGTAAATTGTGCGATCGCTTCAATCACACCACCTAACTGTTTAACAGCATTTTGCAAAGTTGTTGTTTCTTCCTCTGTCCAATTACCACGGTAGATGATGGCTAACCCATTGGGCTTGAGCAGTGGTAAAGTATATTCTGCACACACAGAGGCTGTGGCAACAGCACGAACTAAAGCAACATCATAGTTTTGTCGATGCTGGTTTTGTTGACCGATTTCTTCAACTCTACCAGTGAGAGTTTTGGTATTGGTAAGAGCAAGAGCAGATAACATTTTTTCGAGAAAAGTCATTTTTTTCCGAGTAGAATCCAGCAAACTAACTGTCCAATGAGGTAAAGCAATTGCCGTTGGAATACCTGGAAAACCTGCACCTGTGCCAATGTCGATGAGAGAGGGGGATGTGGTTCGACTCCGCTCGCCAACCGGGGGGTAAGTGGATGAGGGGGATGATAAAAGGGGCGCAATTCCTCGTAGAGAGTCCCAGAGATGTTTTTCCCAAAATTCTTGGGGATCGGTGATCCGAGTTAAATTTAGTTGACGATTGCCTTCTAAGATTAATTCATAAAGCTGCTGAAATTGCACCTGTTGTTGAGCAGTGGGTTGCCAATTAAGAGTCTGCTGCCATATCTCGCTCATCTCAGGCACTAAGTGAAGTTTGTCATTAGTCATTTGTCAAGAGTAAAAAGTCAACACTCAAGAATTTTTAATTACTGGGTATATGAATTACGAATTACGAATTACAAATTACGAATTACGAATTACACCACAGGTTGAGTTTCTTTGACTTTGCCACCTAAAGTCTCTGGGTCAACTGATTCTAGTTCACCGTGATTGAGAGTCCAACAACGATCTGCGATCGCTAACAAATCTCCAGCATCGTGTGTTACCACTAACAGTGTCCAATCTTGTTTTAGTTTTGCTAATAAAGTTACCAACTGCCGACGCATTGACCAATCTAACCCGGCTGTGGGTTCATCCAACAATAATAAATTGGGCTGGCGAATTAATTGCACTGCCAATGCCAAACGTCGCTGTTGACCACCACTTAAAGCATAAGGTGCTGCAAATGTGGATAAATGCTCTAATCCTACTTCTGTTAGTGCCTGCTTGACTCTTTCTGAGCCTAATTCAGGATGCCCTAAACGCAATTCTTCTAAAATAGTGCTTCCACAAAAATGCCGCTCTGGAAACTGAAATACTAACCCGGCCAGTTGTTGTAACTGTTCGGCAATCAGTTCTTGTTCTCGCCAGCAGACTGAACCGGAAGTGGGTTCAGCTAGTCCAGACAAAATTTCTAGTAAGGTACTTTTGCCAGAACCACTTGGGCCAATAATTAGACCTAGCTGTTGAGGTGCTAATTCTAAGTTGAGGGATTTGAGAATCGCTGTTGGGCAAGCTGTAGGATGATAAATTAAATTTCTGAGATAGAGCATTTGTTAAGATTACCAAAAAGTCAGCGAATTACTGATTAACTACACTGGGGGCAACTGGAATGTTCCGCAAGATTTAGAGCGTATTATCTGGGTTAGAACCTTAAATTTAGCAGTTAACAATATTTTCCTGCTTGCCAAATCAGACTTTTCTCCATTGTGGCAGACTTCTTGTTGAACAATGGCTACAACAAGCCTGGGAACCAAGAAAAACTACTGAAGTCACAAACAGGTAAAGGGGCAGCACTTCGACTTCTCTTGTCAAAGACGCTACGCGTAGCTAGCTTCCCAAAGGGTACGCTCAGTGAGTGGGGGCAGGGAGCAGGGGGAAGAACCCTATACATAAATGTATTAGCTTTGAAGTTACGACGATTTCAACCGCAATAATTCTGAGGGTGTCCATGATTCAACGATTTTTCCCTCCTCCATTAATATTGTCTACCAAACTTACTAGTTTGGCGAAGGTAGCTTTGGGAGTTGCGATCGCTCTCAATCTGTGCGTATATCCCTCCGTTGCTGGAGATCCTTTTCGTACTAGTGAACCTCACAAAATAGGCGATCAAACAGAAGCTGCTTTTAAAGCCATTTTTGAGATGGGTAACTATCCAGCAGCAGAAAGTTACCTGCAAAAAGCACTATCTGACGAACCAAATGAACCTTTAGCTCATGCCATCAAAGCATCTTTAGCATATAGCAATAAAGATTGGTCTGCATTAAATACCTACAGTCAAAAAACTTTAGAAACTGGAAAAAACCTGATTTCTAGCGATCCATTGCGTGGTCATTTATACACAGCTGTTGGCCATTTTTTAGAGGGAGCGGTCATCCTCACCCGTGAAGGTACAGTCAACGGAGCGCCGAAAGCTCTAAGTAAGCTACGGCAAGTTTATGAACATTTAGATAAAGCGGAAGCAATTTCCGCCAACGATCCAGAACTGAATTTACTCAAAGGTTATATGGATTTGATGTTGGCGGTTAATTTGCCTTTTGCTAGTCCAGATCAAGCAATTGAGCGATTAGAAAGAAATGCTGCTCCTCAATATCTTGTAGATCGGGGTATTGCTCTTGCCTACCGCGATTTAAAAAAATATTCGCAGGCACTAGAGTACGCCAACCGTGCTATAAAAACCACAGTCGATAATCCAGAAATTTATTATCTCAAAGCTCAAATCCTTAAAGAGCAAGGGAGAAAACAAAACGATCAACAACTAATTCAAGAAGCGATCGCAAATTTTGACAAAGCATTAACTAAAAAATCCCAACTACCAAGTCATCTGGTAAAACAAATTCAAGGCGAACGCAGCAGTGCTGTGAATCGATTAGCTGATCTTAGGAGTTCACCAACCTCGCCCTAGAAGGGCAAGGATTGGAATAACCAATTACAGCACTTTGCAAGTAAATGAAGTACACATCTTAACCCTTTTATGTCACTCTCGGAAAGTAATAATCAAAGCAAGATTCTGAAACTTTCATCCAATCTAGCTTTGAGCCTTTATTTTCTAACAGTAACTAAAATTTATAACCAAAAGCTTAAAACTAAAGCTCCAAAAGGCTTTCAGCGATAGGCTTCTCCCAAACTGACAAAACAGGGTTAATATGATAAATCTTGTGGGGTGGGCATCCTGCCCGCCCTTGTGTACTTCATTCAGATGAAATGTGCTGTATATGAGCGAGTCAGGGATGAGGAAGATCGGGGAGATATTGTCTTTGTGTCCCCGCGTCCTCTTCCCAATTCTCCTAAAATTTAAACAAAGTTAATTTTAATTGTAAGAAAATGTACATTCAGTTTCGTGAGTTTAATCCTTTTGATGTGTGGATTTGGCTGAAGTTCAGCACGATTCCTTCTGAACGTGAAAAGCAGTATATAGAAGAGGTTTTTAATTCTTGGTTTTATTTGGGTAAATTGGGTGCATTTAATGCAGAAAATATCCAAGTACAGGAGACAGGATTTGAGATTAGCTACATGAATTATGATGTACAAGGATATGATAAAAGCTTGTTGGCATTGATGCACAACATGGGTGAGTTTGAATATGAGGATGGGTGGGCGCGTTGTTGGTTTGATTTGGGTACTAGTGATGCGATCGCTTTAGATATTTTAATTAATGCTCTGACGCAACTTTCGCAAGAGTATGTCACCATTGAACAATTGTACATTGGTGGCGAAAATGAAAATTGGCCCGTCGAAGATAGCGACAGTCGCCTACATTCAATTTACGACGATAATTAATTACAAAAATGAATAAATCGGGTGAAATTAGGGTGATAGCCTTGGGATTAATTCGCGATCGCAATGGTTTAGCTAATGCCAAAGGCGATCGCATATTTGTTTCTGAAGGCTACGACCCAGTCAAGCAAGATGTATTTTATCGCGCTTTGGGTGGTGGTGTGGAGTTTGGCGAAACCAGCCGCGTAGCTTTAGAGAGAGAATTTCAAGAAGAAATTCAAGCAGAATTAATCAATATTCGTTATCTAGGTTGTATAGAGAACCTGTTCACTTTTAACGGTAGACAAGGACATGAAATTATTCAGCTTTATCAATGTGATTTTGCTGAACCAAAGTTTTATCAACTAGAAAGCTTAATTTTTTCGGAATCAGAGAATCATAAACATAGGGCACTGTGGATAGAGATTGATCGCTTCAAATCTGGAGAACTAAGATTAGTACCAGAGGTATTTTTTGAATATTTATAAACTTGCTATAGCAAGGCTAAATAGTAGATGCGATTGCGCGAAACAAAAAAATATTTATGCAAGAGGTCTATTGAATATGTGCAGAACTAAAAAAAGCTAGAGTAAGGTTATTGCTGCGCTTTTTATATTGGTTTCGCTAACCCTACCTAAACTTCGTTATAGGTAGGGACTGCGCTCAACATTTTTGTTCAATTGTGGGAAAGTACGTCAATTACTTCCTTTCTGGATGTGCTGCGGCTTCAGATGAAGGAATACCCGTTTGGTTAATTGCTGCAATCATCTGATACAAGCGTCCCAAATCGCGTTGATTAAAGTATAAAATCAGACGAGGTAGCCCAACGCTCTCGTCTTGGGCTTCTTGGGGTAATGCCTGACTTTTCTCAATCCGTCCTTTAACGAGAATGTCGCTAAAATCGGTATTTAGTTGCTCTACCTCAGAATCTGATAAATCTTTTGTCAGGCGGATAACCAATTGCTCACCAACATAACGACTTGAGTGGTATACCTTGTAAAAACCAGTAATGGCATCACAAGCAACATCTAAATTGTCTGTCACCGTGTAAAGACTGGGATCTTCGGGACTAACAAGACCTTTTTGCACTAACTGTTGATTGATATACTCACTCCAAGACAGCCAGTAGTCGCCACCAGGATGATCGATTAAAACCAAAGGCACAGGGCCAAACTTACCCGTCTGGCTTAATGTCATGCACTCAAATGCTTCATCTTGTGTACCAAAACCACCCGGAAACAAAGCTACAGCGTCACTTTCTTTAAGGAGAAACAGTTTACGGGTAAAGAAATATTTAAAGTGAATTAGCTTAGGATCACCCTCTATAATTGGGTTGGCTTGCTGTTCAAAAGGCAACTGAATATTTAAACCAAAAGAATTTTCCCTACCAGCACCTTCGTGGCCTGCTTGCATAATTCCACCACCACCGCCTGTCATCACCATAAATCCCAACTGAGAAACAGCGCGACCAAATTGAAGGGCCATGCGATATTCAGGTGTATCCGACGCTAGACGAGCAGAACCGAAAATAGTAACTTTGCGGACGTGTCGGTAGGCATGAAAGAGCTGAAAACCTCGCTCCATGTCTGCTAAAGATGCTGACAAGATCTTCCAATCGAGACGATCAATCTCGCTATCAGCAAGACGCACTATGGTGGCGAGTGCCTGTTTGATAAACTGCCGATTTTTTAAATTCGGCAAGTGTTCAATCAATTCAGCGATATCCGCCTGGAGAGCCTCTAATGTGTCAAACGACGCAGATGTGGTCATGAGAACTGCCGGAACAATGGCATTACATTTTACCTAAATTTAGTTGCAATTTACTAACAGCTTTGCAGACTCATGATTTATATAAACTTAGGGTAATTACTTAATTATTAAAATTTATTTGCTACTTTAACTACCCCAAATTTCGTTTGGTCGAGTGGATTTCGCCCTTGAATACAGCATTGCCACGCCCTACTGAACTGACACAGGTAAAATAGTGCATTGGATTTGTGGTTTAAGAAGGCGCTGTTCGCGGAGTATTACCGCAGGGTAGCGCAACTAATAAGAACCTTTTCTATTGCAATATTTTAGTTTTGTCAGTCCACTAGAGTGCGAAATCGTTCTTAATACAAAGCAACTAAATTGATTGATGGAGTTGTTAAGTTGGAATTTACACAAAGGGTTAGCCCTATTGAAAACTGCAAAAAGTTTTACAAAGGCGCGAAGTTCGCGCCTCTTGGACTTGTTTACAAATATTCACCGAAATCTAGAGTAAATTAATAACTCAAGAGTGTTTAATTACCAATTGAGTTTTACAGATGCTTTTCCAGAGTGTTAGCTAATGTAGTTTTAGGCACGGCACCCACTACCATATCAACTTTTTGTCCATCTTTAAAAATCATGAGCGTGGGAATACTACGGATACCGTACTTACTGGCAACACTAGGATTCTCATCAGTGTTGACTTTCACAACTTTTAATTTCCCTTCATATTGAATGGAAATTTCATCTACAACCGGAGCTACCATCCGGCAGGGGCCACACCAGGGTGCCCAAAAATCAACTAGAACGGGTACATCGCTTCCGAGTACTTCTTGATCAAAAGTAGAATCCGTAACTTGTGCGGCTGCTGACATGCCTAAAACCTTCGCCAATTCTATCTGAGTTTCGTGAAAATTCTACCATAGCAAAAACGCCAGCTTGGAATTAGAAGGTGTACATTTACAAAGAAACAGAATTTATTTACAAACATAAGGAACCGCCCGAACAGTAGTCCGGGCGGAGTGTGGTGTGAGGAGTGAACGGAAACATGCGTCTCCGCTACTTCTATTGTAGGCGACATATGTGAATTTTCCAGCGATTGTTTAAGGGGCTGGAAAATTTCTTTGGGAATGGGGAACTCAAGGCCCCCGCTCCCTCATTTCCCCATGCCTAGCTGTTGAGCTTTTTGGTAAACTTTGCCTTCGGTCAAGAGAGAGGGAGCAATCACAACTTCAACTTGTTGCATTTCTTTAATGTTTTTGGCTCCCAAAGTACCCATGCTGGTCTTTAAGGCTCCTAAAAGATTGTGAGTGCCATCATCTAACCCTGCTGGGCCGATGAGTATCTGCTCTAAGGTACCTGTGGTAGCAACGCGAATGCGGGTGCCACGTGGCAGTACAGGGCTGGGTGTTGCCATGCCCCAATGATAACCTCGTCCTGGGGCTTGGGTGGCTCTAGCGAAGGGAGAACCAATCATTACTCCATCAGCACCGCAAGCGATGCATTTGCAAATATCGCCGCCTGTGATTAAACCGCCGTCAGCAATCACCGGGATGTAGTTACCAGTTTCCTGATAGTAATCATCTCGTGCGGCGGCACAATCAGCGATCGCACTCGCCTGTGGCACACCTACCCCCAACACACCACGAGAGGTACAAGCCGCACCAGGGCCAATTCCCACTAGTACCGCCGCCGCCCCTGCCTTCATCAGATTCAAAGTAACTTCATAAGTCACGCAATTCCCCAACACTACGGGAATAGGCATAGAACGACAAAATTCTGCCAAATCGAGGGGTACTAGAGACTCTGGTGAGAGGTGCGCTGTAGAAACTACCGTTGCTTGTACAAAAAATAAATCTGCCCCAGTTTTGGCTACTACCTCACCATATTTACTTGCACCTGCTGGGGTAGCACTTACCGCCGCAATACCGCCTTGCTGTTTAATTTCCTGAATACGTTGCTCAATTAATTCCTGTTTTATTGGTTCGGCATAGAGTTCTTGCATGAGAGCGACAAATTCGTCTTTCCCTACAGAGGCAATCCGATCTAAAATCGGGTCTGGCTCAGCATAGCGAGTTTGGATACCCTCTAGGTTGAGGACGCCCAATGCTCCTAACTGCGATAAACGTACAGCCATCCGCACATCTACGACACCATCCATCGCACTAGCAATAATTGGAATTTCTCGCTCAATATTACCAATTTGCCACTTAGTATCGGCCAAACTCGGATCGAGCGTTCTTTTACCAGGGACTAGTGCAATTTCATCTATTCCGTAGGCTCTACGAGCTGTTTTTCCCCGCCCAAGTTGAATGTCCACGCTTTAACTTTTCTCAATTCTGTTTAAGCTAGGGTATCAAATTGTCGGGGAATTTGGAGCGGTTTTTTGCCACAAACTACGGAGGTTACAGAGTACTTAGTAGGAGATGGGAAGAGAAAAAATTGTTAATCGGTTTATGCACCTTCTTCGTTTAGAGTTCCTATCGGGGAGATTTATCTAAAAATATCGTTTAATTTCTCGTTTCTAGTTTAGCGATCGCGATTAATTATTTAAATTTGCTAAATTTAGGCAACTCAGTTTTCCCTGTTCCCTCTCATTATTTATTTTTATCTTCATTTACACCAGTGTAACCAGTTGCTAGCCAAAGTATTGCTCTTGCTCCATCACGGATAGATTTTTCGATTGGTTCAGCTGAAGCCCCAGAAGGTACTGATATGGGTTTGAATTCAATACCCCGGCTACCCAAAATAATCTCACCAATAACACAAGCCCGACGCATATGGTAGTCAGAAGTAATCAAATAAATGCTCTTGATGCCGCGAGATTGTAAATCATCTACTAGCGTCGTAAAATTAGTCACAGTGTCTACTGCTTCATAATCCAAGTGTAAACGTTTGGGATCAACGCCAGCTTTAGCAAACACTTGTTTGGTGAATTTTTGTGGGCTACCACCAGTAATCCAAATTGGTATATTTGGATGTTTACGAGCGAGTTCGGCTGTAAACTTTTCTCGCTCTAAACGTTTTGTTGAACCGCCCAATACTAACATCGCTTGCGGCTGGACAAAATGGTTATGTAGTTCTTTGTACCCCCACCACACCAAAAACGGTAAGGCAATAGCCATCAACCGCAAAGATTTATTTTTAAATAACAGCTTATTCAAGGCTCGATAACAATTAATTGAATTAGATTGGTATTTCTTATTGCTAGAAGAAAAACAACAATAGAGTAGCAAACTTTTACAGAATCTACTCAAATCCAAATTAAATTTCGCTGCAACGCGCTTAAGCTAGTCGCCGCAAACACTTACTGAGATTCTGATGCAATATCCTAACGTATAGAGGATAATCCATCAAACTTTTTTAACTGCTTGATTTTTTATACAGCTAAAAGGGGTTTAAAAACCCCATCCCTCAAGAATTGCTTGTTTTGTGCTGGGCTTTAAATATCCATCACAAAGCGTAATTACGAATTACGCACTTCGCAGCGTAAAGCCTTCTCCTAAAGGAGACGCTAAGGGCGAATGGCATAGCTTCGCTTAGAGCGAGGTACGAGCGTCATTACGAATTACGAATTATTTACCCGACGGGACTGGCCAGATTCGAACCGGCGACCTAGCGCTTCAGATTTGTGTGAGTTTCCCCACTCTCTGGACTATACCTTCACCATAGGCTGCTAACCTTTAGGTGGTGGCCGTTATGTTTTAAGAGATTTTTATTTTGTAGAGCATACTGTCCTGGATATAAGGACTGATGAATGAAAAAAATCTTTTCCCTTCTTGAGTCCCCATTCGTAAACGATAACAATCCCTACTTTTATTTAATCCCCACTTAAATCCCCATACTTCAGAAAAATAAGAGATGATCACCTCATTTTCTTCCTTGGATATGTAAGTATTTAGGGTGATTTCAAGAGCATGGATTTTACTGTTTTTTTTCTTGAAGGATTTAGAGCCATTATCCATGAACCATATAGCTATTCCATGCGGTGTTAATAAGTTAAGGAACTTTCTAGTTATGGTTTTAGTTCCTGCCTTATACAGCTTCTTAACTAACACTCTTGTCATGGGAATCAACTTAGGATCTATGCGAATCAAGCTATAGCCTTCATTTGTATTCCATTGTCGGGCATTCACTGGCTTTCCTGTTATTTGTTCTAGAAGATTTTTTTTAAAAAAAAGATAATCTTCTTGTTTAGATGAATGTTGGATAAAAAAGTTTTTTTCACTTCTTTTTCCATCACCTAATAACATTCCCGCTAAAATGCCTCTTTGCTCTACTTTTGATAAGACATGATAGTCTATCTTGCTTTTCTCCTTAAAACCAGTCTCTGCACCTTCTCTACCAAAACTAGGTAGAGCTTGGCTCAAGATTACCTTATCTTTTAGCAGACTTAGGCTTCCTTGAATTTGACCACATTCACTCATAAGGTTTCCCTTATAGTGCCCGATTATTCAGGAGGCGCTCGCTCTATCCAGCTGAGCTACAGCCCCATAAAAGTGCTACGTATAGGATTATAGCAGTTTTAGTGGGACTGCCAAGAGTTGTCCCATGGGCCGCCGCCTATTTCTAATCCACAGAGAAAACTTTGTGCTTTCAGGATTATTTTAGATTTCTTTGGACTTAGTTCTCGCAACTCCAAATTTAACTTTCCTTGCATGGTGTCTCGACAACAGAATGCTAAGCCGTTTACTGTTGGCGCACGCAGGGGTGTACCTGGTAGGTGCGTCGCTCCTGTCAACTCGATTTCGTAGTCTAGGTTGCGAGCGCGCATTTGCCATCTACCCCAAGGCTGAATTTCCCATTCTACTTGCGAATTCCAGGGAACGAATTCATAGAATTTACCTTGGTAGTGCAAGCCAATCATGGCGACTGATTCCATCCACCACAGTACACCACGTCTACCGCCACCAGCGGTTAATGCTAAGGCTGGTTCATTCTCAAAGGCATTACAATTTAGCCAAAACCATTTTTGAGGAAAAGCGCCACCCCAGTTTTTTTCGCTGTAAGCTGGGGCATTGATGAATTCGTAAATTTTGCCATTCCAGTTTATTTGGCCGCTAGCTAAGCCGTGAGCCATCAAAATTTGCCATCCTGGCTCAAAAATCGGTAAAAACGATAGCCAACCAGCAGTTGATTGTTGCATACTATCTTGATTGCCCCAACCGTATATTGGTTGAATTTCATACTGCCAACGGCAATAATTACCAGTAGTGCGATCGCTAATTATTCCTTGATTTAAAGTAGCTGTTGCTTGATAACCCTCTTGCACATGACGCTCAAACTCTGCGGGTAACAAGTAGAAAGGGGGGACATCTAAGTCGGCTTGGCCCCAATGACCCAAACCTAGAACATCTTTACTACCCCAAAACTTGGTGACATCAGGAAAAGTACGACATAAATATTCATCATTAGGGCCGAGAATTTGGGCCGCACCACCACTGTAGGGTTTACCACCGATGGGGTCTTCAATCGAGTACATGAAAGCAAATGTTTGCTGAATTTCTGGTATAATGACGCGATAATACCAACCTTCAAAAAAGCGACGACTACTACCATCCCAGTGGTAGCCGCTATGTGGCGTTTGGGTCAACTGAAGAAGATTTCCAGGAAAAGTTAACATAGATTTACACAGTTGCTTATTTCTTCAGTATGCGCGATCGCCTCGATATCAATCATGCTTATGAAATTCTTGGACTAAAACCTGGTGCATCGTCAGCAGAAGTTAAACGAGCGTACCGTAAATTAGTTAAAATTTGGCATCCTGATCGCTTTTTTGATGAGCAGCAAAAACGGGAAGCCGAAGAAAAAATTAAAACAATTAATATCGCTTATAACCAAATCAAATCTGAAGAACCAACTTCGCCAAATCCACCGCCGCGTGCAGATTCCCCAAAAGTATCCGTCAATCGTTGGGATGCCGAAACCTTTTATAATTGGGGAGTAGAGGATGTCAGTGAAGGCAGATACCAAGAAGCGATCGCCAATTTCACAAAAGCGATTCGTCTCAACCCTCGCTATATTGACGCCTACAAATATCGTGGGTTAGTTTGCTCTCAACTAGGATACGAACATCGAGCGACTTCAGATTTAGAAAAAGCCGCACAGCTAGAACAAAATGTTACTTACGCATACTCTCCACGGTCAAGACCATCAAGACATGCATCAAGACCTCAACCGCTTGTACAGAGGTTGTGTCAAAAAATCAAAAATTTTCTCCGGTTACATCGGTGAGAATGGGGAGTGGGGAGTGGGGAGTGGGGAAGAAATATTTTCCTTAGACCTATCACAACAACCCACGATAACGAATAAAAATCAAAATTACTGCCCATGATCCCAACGCAACTTTGACAGCGACAAGGATATTAAGCAGAGGCACAACCCCGCCACTAAAAAGTGTGCCCAATTCCCCGTGGGGTAATTCCATACCAGCCAGAGTAATCACCGACAAGACAATGAAAATAAGCACCGAAATCTTTTCCCATACCGCAGCGTGCCAACGTTGATAAATTCCCTGCATCCACTCTGGTGATGAGGTAATCGCCACAAGACCAATAGCCGTTCCACCAGCCACCCCAGCCGCAAAACCACCACCCGGACTCAGATGTCCGCGAATTGCCAACTCGATACCCACCAATGCGGTAATTGTCGCCCCTAAACGCGCCAAAACAATCGATGGCTGATCTTTGAACTGATAAATCGCACAAGAGGGTCTTTCATTTGCTAGCAGAAAATTGGCACCCAAGATGGCAATTGTAAACACCACCACTTCAAAAATAGTATCGTACAAACGATTTCTGAAAATGATACCTGAAACCGCATTAGGCACTCCACTATCTTCCACTACTGCTTTGACAATCGAGACTGCAAAGTCTGGTGCTGGGTTGGGAATGACGAGCATTTTGACATATAGTGCTATACCTGCTAAAATATATAACCATTTCATCAGTGTTTCTCCCCTGAGTCTGGTGTATTGACATATGTTATGGTTGTCCCTGGTGAGGAAAGTTCCTTGTGGATAATCTCATAGATGCGTTGCACCCTAATAGAAGTATAATATGGTTGCTTTTCATACCCAGCTTGATCGGTGTGTTGCGATCGCGCACAAGTTGCATGAACTTCTTTTTCCATCAGCGCTCGATGCAAAGCTTGGGCATTTGTATAGCTGACTAATTCCAGGCGCATGTGGCGTTTGCTGAAGATGGTTCGCAAGTCATCTATGAGTTGCTCAAAATGGTTCTTATCATCAGATTCAATCGATGTGTCTTCGAGTATGCCTAGACGCATTACTAGCGATGAGCGCACCGCAACCGCATAGAGAGTAATTGCGAGCATCGTCCCTACCAATGCCTCAGTTAAAGCAACATCTGCCGCTCCTAAAACTGAATATACCAATGCTGCTACCGCTCCCAGGATGCCACGAATTACCAAAGCGTGGTATGGATTCGCTTGGAGTACCAACATTGATGCAGCCAATGGTAGCAAAGCAATAATTACATATATATAGCTATCAATCATCGCTATCTCCGCTACTGGAACAGTATGCCAACACATATCCCAGCATCGTATTCCAGATAGCTAGGGAGATAATAGCCAGGATTAGTAACGGCCATTCGCTGGGGATCTTCAGAAGTAATCCGAAGATGATACTCATCGAGCCGAGTGTATCTGCAACCGAAAGACTATGCAGTTTGAATAATAGCGATCGCTTACCAAGGAGGTGAGAAGTTCCCCAAAACCAGAAAAAGATTCCTACACCAATGCAGGTATAGCTAAGCAGGTTGATCATATTTCACTCATTCGTTTCAATACATGTGCCAACAGCATTAATGCCGCATTCCCCACACTCAGGATAATGACCCCAACAACACCGATCATCCAATCATCACGCAAGACAGATACCACCAGAATCATGACTGATGTCTTAGTTGCAATACTCGAAAAGGCTAACATCTTCTGCCAGGTATCATCATCCTTCCATGCCTCGTAGATGGGAATGAGTAGGGCTAGAATCATTGCAATCAGTACCAGATTTAGGTTCATGCCTTTTTCCTCCGTCGAACCCGGTGTACTTCGTACCAGCCATCCTCGTTGTATTTCAAGACAATAGTTTTTGGTGTAAAGGTAATCAGAAATATATCCAAGAATATAAGTCCGGGTGTCCGTCGTGGTTTGACTCTCTCGATGGTGATATCTTCTTCGTTATGCGGACGGAAGATAATTTCAAATGCCTCGATATACGCCTGCGGAATGGCCACGATGATCTCAGCCAACGCCCGTAGCCAATCCCTTAATACTCCTGTGGCTTTGTGTTTGTGGGGTAATAGCAGTGCAATCGTAATACCGATGATGATATTTGCCACACTCAGGTTAGCGGTGAGCAGAAACCAAATCACCAGTCGTAATATCAGATTCAGGTACCCAATCATGGAAATACCATCCAGAAGAGTAGGATCAACATTAGACTCATCACACCAATCAGATGCTCAAATTGCTCAAGCAGACGCGGTAACTTAAGTATTGTTTTCTGAAAAATCACCAGATACGCCAACCAGCCAACGCCAATGATTGCCAGTGGTTTGATGATATTGGCAACAGTATAGGCATCGAAATACACAACATTTGCGGCAATCAGTCCACCAATCAACAAAATTACAGGTGGCCAAAAACCAGGACGTATATCTGTTTGTCCTCCACGCGGCAGAAAGATGAATTTGGCAAACGATATAGCAGTTCCTAAAGCCGCAATATTCATGGCAATCACTTGCCAGGGCAATAAATTCTTTGTCGTCAACACCTTCGCCCCAAAGCCGGATAACATAGGAAAGCCCGATATTGAGAAACTGGCCATAACGAGGGCTATCCACACAGGTGTACTGATTGGTTTGTGTTGCAATTCCTGAAAGTTGCGGCTAGGTAAAGCTCCAGATATGAGAAAGAGTGCCGATTTGACCAAACCGTGTGTCAGTGCATAAAAGCCCCCAACTACGGGTGCAGCGAGGATAAAGCCTAACTGTGAAACCGTGTGAAACGCCAGCATCCGCTTAGTATCTTTTTCAAAGACGGCGTAGAACACTCCCAAAAGTGCAGTGCCAACTCCGAAGATTCTGATGATGGGATCAATTTCATCCAAAGTCAAAGCGCAACGTACCAACGGATAGACGCCAGCTTTGACCACAACTCCCGACAGCATGGCCGACACTGGCGTTTCCGATTCGGAGTGAGTCAACGGTAGCCATAACCCCGATACAAAGATGCCTCCCTTTACCAAGAGTCCCAAAAATATCAAGGCGAGTGCTTCTGGAGGCGCACCGCGCAAACTAGCAAATCCAAACGAGTGATTTGCCTTATACGCCAGCACCGCGCCTACCAAATAAAACAGCATCGCCACATTACTGACAAAAAGATAGCGCAAAGCAACCCAAATTGAGCGATCGCTTCGAGGATAGGCAATCAACAAAAACGCCGCAATCCCGCTCACCTCTAGCGCTACGTATAAACTGATAAAGTCTGAACAGACAAACGCGGCGTTAATACTGCCATGCAAAATGATCGTCTGTGCATAAAAAAAAGCCGTCTTACCAGTTTGCCAACAGTAAAGGATGACTGCGGCCGTTACTAACGCATTGGTTAAGATAAAGTAGCCGCTTAACTGGTCAATGACTAATGTGACACCGAAATTATCCAGGAGTTGCAGTGTCAGCGGTGCTTGTTCGGTAAATAGCAGCAAAGCGTAGACGCCAGAAGCAACAGCCATCCCCATTGCCAGGTAGCGATCCAATTTCGGAATGAGATAAATCAGGAACCCCACAAAAAACGGGAGTCCAATCCAAGCAATCGAAATGGTATTCATGGCGTATTATTCTTCTCGATTTCGTTGCTTTCCAAAGTCGGATTATCCCGTGAAAGTTTCATCACACCGACCAGCATCAAAGCTTGAATCGAAAAGCCGATCACAATGGCTGTCAGTATGACCGCCTGGGGAACAGGATCAGAGTAAATGCCATCTTTGACACTGGCAAGATCAGAAACAATGGGTGTAAATAAGCCATCTCTTGAGGCAATCAGTACGTAATAGGCGATGACCCCTGTACTCATGACATCCATAGAGATGATTTTCATCACCAGGTTCTTTTTGAGGATGATGCCAAAAAATCCGCACAGTATTGTTGCGAATATGCAAGCTTCTAACACAGGAATTTTTTGTGGGGTAAGGAGCGATCGTATAAGAAGTATTCTTGCACTGATCTTTTACGAAGTTCTATCTTATTTTCAATAGAGGAGCATTGATGTAACTCTATATAAGGCTCTCCAGTCCCCAGTCTTAAGAAAAATTTCCAAATTGTTGCGATAAATTAATGCTATTCAAGTTTGGTAAATATGTTGTGTTGCTGAACAAACATGGTGCTAGATTAAAAGCAAGGTACAAAAAGGTTAAGAGTTAAACCAAAACCTTCAAATTAGAGCCTGTGCCTCCTGCTCTAATAGTATAGCGATCGCTCCTGGTATTGTGGCATCCTTTGAATGTGTTTTCGCCTTGAGTTAATTAAGTTGTTTGGAGGTTTTTAAACGCACAGCCAGAAATGCCTGCCTAGTTGGAATTAAGGATGTGCAATTCTCAGTAGATAGATTGCGAGTACTGTCCACCTTAGTTGAGTTAGTTACTTCTGAATTCTTCAATCTTCCTTAATCATTGCCTCTTTGAGAAACCGCCCCAAACTACTGATACGTATCCATCGTAGTTTGCGGCGGTTTCTGGCGTGAGTTGTTTAAATTATAGTAATTACAGTCACTTCCGGTGGACAAAATAGTCGTCCTGGTCGATATGTTCCTAGACCCCGATTTACATACAATTGATTTTTTTCGACTTGATGAAATCCTTGTGCCCATTCCCAATATCGCACGACTTTAGTGCAGTCTCCTAGTAAAAGCGGTACCCAACGCCGTAGTTTTTTCGGAATTAGTTTCAGCAGCTTTTTATAGTAAAAAACCACAGGCCCAAAACCCGGAATAACAATATGGCCACCGTGAGTATGACCAGATAGTTGTAGGTCTACTCGCCATTGTGCGAGTATTTTGGCTGTATCTGGGTTATGGGATAAAACGATGCGAGGTATAGCAGGGTCTAATTGATTCAAAATTGGTGCGGGATTAAATTCTCGTGACCAATAATCAGCTAATCCTATTAGTGGTAATTCTTGGCCTAGTGGATAAGCAATTTCATTCCAAAGTACATGCACACCAATACTATTTAATGCCGTTGTCACCTCTTTTTGAGAATGACTGTAGTATATATCATGGTTGCCAAGAACAGCATAAATCCCACAGTGGCTTTGCAGATGTTTAAGTCTCAATACTAGTTGATGAATTGGCGTCGGGTCATCAGTTACATAGTCACCAGTTAAGAGAATTAAATCTGGTTCAGCTTCGTTAGTAATTGCGATCGCTTCCTCTAACATTGCTTCTGATAACCTTAAACCATCATAGTGAAAATCTGACAACTGTACTAGTTTTTTACCTTGTAAAGATGCTGGAAGTTCTGCAATCTTAACCGTTAATTTATCAACTCTTAAACGTCCCGTAAACAACCAGTGCATAGCGTAACCGATACTCCTCATACCAGCGCTTACAGCTTACCAAAAATCAAAATGTATCTTAAAGGGTTGCAATAATTTCTGTCATAAACTTTCAAGAAATACAGGGAGTGGGGGAAGAAAGTGTTTGTTTTATTTGTAGGGGGTGACGCGCCGCCTATGCGGCTACTCTCAAGGAGACAGATAATTAATAAAAAATTCAAAATTATGAATTACGCGCTTCGCAGCGATAGCAAGGTACGAGCGTCCGAAGGAGCGTCATTACGAATTACGTTGTAGCGTGATTACGGTAACTTCTGGACGACAAAATAAGCGTCCTGGAAGATAAGTACCCAAACCACGATTGGTATACAACTGATTTGTTCCTAGCCGATGTAAACCTTGTGACCACTCCCAATGTCTAACCGCAGCGAATGACCGTCGTAAACATGGTATCCGACAGCGTACTTTTAAAGGTATTTTTTGCACTATTTTTTTGTAATACATCACCACTGGGCCAATTCCAGGAATGACAATTTGACCCCCATGAGTATGACCAGATAATTGCAAATCTACTCGCCATGCTTGTAGTATCTCCGCAGTATCTGGATTATGAGATAAAACAATGCAGGGTTTAGCAGAGTCTAGTTGATTCATTACCGAACCAGGATTGAATTCTTTTGAACAATATTCAGCTAGTCCGACAAGTGGTAATTCTTTTCCTAGAGGATAGGCGATTTCGTTCCAAAGAACATGAACTCCAATACTAGTCAAAGCGGCCGTAATTTCGGGTTTTGAATTTGGGTAACGGATATCATGATTACCAAGAACAGCATAGATACCATAGCGACTTTGCAGATATTTAAGTCTTAATACTAGTTGATGAATTGGTGCGGGATTTGCGGTTACGTAGTCGCCGGTCAATAAAACTAAATCTGGTTTAGCTTGGTTGCTAACTGCGATCGCTTGTTCTAACATTTCTTCTGATAGTCGCAAACCATCATAGTGAAAGTCTGACATCTGCACCAGTTTCTTACCTTGTAATGATGCAGGCAAACCTGCAATCTTAACCGTCAATCTCTGTGTACTCAACGGCCCAGATAATAACCAGTGCATAACACGCTCGATAAAACTTAATATTAGCGCTTACAGCTTAACGAAAAATCATCTAATTGGATGTAGCAGCTGAAAGAATTTAGGGAAAATTTTAGGAAAATTGGAGGTTTTAATGTGTTGTACAAACCAGCTATAAGGTCAATCGACCAATAGGAAAGCAGAAACGACTGTTAGGGCTAACCAGGGTATAAGTATAAGCCCCACTCAAAATTTGCTAGTATTTTGAGTGGGACTATATTTAACACTACTAAAATTATTTTACAAGCCGATATTCTTCTGCATGACCCTGATAAACAAACCAAGTTGATATTGGGGTTCCACCCTCTCTAGGTTGAAGCGGTTTTTCAAAAGTGACTTTCCAATGATCGCCACCATAATAATTTGCACTTTTAGAATCACGAGAACCGCGATCAACACCAGAGACAAAAAATAAATCACCTGCTTTAGCTACGTATGTTAGATCAGATTTTTTCAAGTCTTTTACCTGTTTTGGTGCTTGCTTAAAAGTAGTATCGCCCACATCTTCTTTAATTCTTAAAATGTTTGACATTGATGCATCTCCTTTAATTAGCTGTTTCAAGCATGAAGTTTACTTGATTTGTAATTATGATATCTTACTGAGTTATAAATGTTACGTTTAATGCCAGCCGTTACGCTAAACTTCTTTATGGGCAATCAGTTTTCTCTATATTCCCTTTTATTAGCATTTTTCTTTATTCTTTTTCCAATCAACTTTTTCCACTATTTCAATTAGCTGTTTAGTTGATTTTTGACGGTTTACCATTAACCGAGGAATTTCATAGTTATTTTTTAAGCAGCCATAATTTACTATTTCATCGTTGTATAAATAGCTCGACAAATAATATTTGGATGTGTAGTTTTTTACTTGTTTATTATATGCTCCATATGGATAAGCAAAATGAGCAGCAACTTTGTCATCTGGATCTAAATCATGAGTACATTTTCTCAGTTGACTTCTCGATTGTAAGAGTTCATTAACTAATTGATAACGAGAGAGTTTCGTTAAATCTTCATGATTTAAGCCATGGGATTGAATATCATAAAACCCTTTTCGTAAACCTTCTCTCAACTCTCGACATCCTAAGTGAGTTGAAGCAATGCTTTTTGAAGTAGCTAAAGTACCTGGATTGATAAATAAAACGACTTTTACTTTTTTACCATATTTCTTTTGCAGTTTAGATAAAATAGGAAAAAAACTTGTATGTATTGTTTTATATCCATCATCAAAAGAAATCATAATTGGTTTTTGATTTCTATGCTTTGTAGGAATTTTTCGAGATTTGTTTAAGAAAAAATCATATAAATCTTGAGTGGTTAAAAACCAGTAGTTATGAGTAATAAAATATTCTAAAAGTTTTTCTATATCTTGTTTGGGATAATCCATCTCTCCTTGGGGCGATCGCAACATATTATTTTTACTATCAATAATTCCATGAAAACCCAAAACAGGTATGATCGGTTCAGGATGTTGAAAAGTTATCATTGGGAAAAAAATAATCAACGCTAAAATCAAACTGAAGGGAAAAGTTTTGGGCGATCGCATTTTCAAAGCACTCTACAACCTTTTTGTTTACTAAACTTCTATCGCTAAATTTACCTACAAGTAATGAAGAAACATAAATCTTAGTTCTCACGACAAAATTTTTATTAATCATTACCTAAAAATAAGGGCTAGATATTGACTAGCTTTGTTTCTAATAGCTTAACGCTGGCATAGATAGCATCAATATAGGGTGTGGGTAATGAAGTCAGTTTTCCTAGTTCTACCACTGCCCCAACGATCGCGTCTATTTCTGTTGGGCGTCCAGCTTCGATATCTTGTAGCATGGAAGTCTTATGGGCACCGACTTTTTGTGCCCCATTAATTCGCTGTTCTAAGGTGATACCAAAATCGATACCCAATTTCTCAGCAATGGCTTGGGCTTCCATCATCATGTGTCGCGCCAATTCGCGGGTAAGGGGATACTGACAAATCCGTTCTAGAGTAGCACCAGTCAGGGCGCTAATTGGGTTAAAAGCTAGATTTCCCCACAGCTTAATCCAAATTTCAGTGCGAATTTGATTGCGGATTGGTGCTTTGAATCCTGCTTGTTTAAGAATTTGTGCTAACAACTGGATGCGTTCTGTTTTTACCCCGTCAATTTCACCCAAAGTGAGGCGATCGCCTTCAATGTGCTTAATAACACTTGGTTCTATAATCTCAGTAGCTGGGTAAACAACACAACCAATCACTCGCTCAGCACCAATGTTAGCCTCAATTATCCCATCTGGATCAACAGCTTGAATGCGTGTGCCTGCATACTCACCACCATGCTTGCGGAAGTACCACCAAGGAATCCCATTTTGGGCTGTCAGCACCATTGTGTGAGCATCATAGAGAGAAGGTAGAGAGGGAGCGATCGCCAAAACACTGTGAGCCTTAACAGTTAAAATGACTACATCTTGTACCCCTGCTTCTCCTATATCGTTAGTTGCCAATGTCGGCATAGCAATTTTGCTGGAACCGTCTGCCATCAATAGTCTCAGTCCATGTTTTTGAATTGCTGCTAAATGCGAACCACGGGCAATCAGCGTTACTGCTTCACCTGCTAGTGCTAACTTTGCCCCCAAATAACCACCAATCGCACCTGCACCAACAATACAAATTTTCATTTTGTTATTTGTCATGGTAAAACCAAGTTTGTCACTGACATTATCATGACCCAGCCCTTTTGGGGTGGAATTTTGGGTTATATGGATAATTTTCGTTTTTTGTAATTATTTTGACTGAATTTTCAAATACTGTTGCGATAATCTTCAAGACACAGGGAAAAAGTTTTAGTCATTTATCCTAGAGGCAATGCTCAAGCATTTGCTAGTAAAGTACTAGTATTTATTCAACAATTCTGCATTTACCACTCATCATCTTCAATCAATTATATGGAGTGGCAACTTTTTGACCAGTATTATTAAGTAATTTAAATTACTGCGTTCGCCCTACGGATTACTTGTGTAATAATTTTACATGAACTAAGGCAAATGTTAAACGCAGGAAGAGAAGATTTTCCTTAATATTAATCTTGATATTTGCAGATTTATCTTCTTGCTAACTTCTGCAATAAGTTCATCATACGCAAACACTTTTTGGCATTTTGGCACAATCACACATAAAATTCACGATAACCTATTAGAAGTAGCTCAATTTTCCTTGCGATCGCAATAACAAGAAATAATTTCTACAATCTAGCTAAAAGTAATCACTTGTAGCTATTATTCATCTTGTTAATAAGTTTTTTTAATACTAGAAAATCAATAATAAGGCTTTTTAAATTTTAGTAAATAAAATAAAAAATTAATCCAATAAACATCTTGAATAGTCACAAAATTAAATAAAATATTAAGAGGGTGCTTGAAAGCTTTGATAATTTTATGAGCTAGTTAAAAGTTATTCGATACATAATTATCTCAAGTTATTATGGAACATATTTCTCAACTGACAGCAACAATCAGAGAGAAAACAGCATACCCAGATATTCTGGTTATATCTCGGATATTTTTGCCGAAAGGGGCTGTAATTGGGGAATATATTTATAGCCGCTGCCTCCAAGATCCCGAACGAGTTATTGTACTGACAGCTGGTTGTGCAGGAGATAAATTATTTGATGAAGTGCAAAAGTTTCCTGTATATCGTTGGCCACACTCTAGATATTTGTTAAGTAGCTTGGTGGGTAATATATTCCAACCTTTCCTCAATATAGTATGGTCATTTGTGCTAGCAATTAGACTCTATCTCCGCTATCACTATCGTTATATTGAGTGGGGTCATGGCTATGATTTTCCTGCTTTATTACTATTAAGCTATTTGCTGCCTATCCGTTTTTTTATTTATTTGCACGGGAACGACATTGTTTGTGCTTTAAGCAATCCCATACTGCGATCGCTATTTAAATTAACACTTCATAGAGCTGAAGGAATTGTTTGTAATAGTTCTTATACTCAAGATTACCTTAGAGCAGTTTTCCGTTTAAATACTCCAACTCACGTAATTAACCCAGTAGTTAGACCAGAAAAATTTGGCACTACAATAAATCAAAACCATCTTGATGATTTGCGTCACCGCGTCCGCCAAGCTTATAATATTCCTGAAACAGCAATAGTGATTCTTTCAGTAGGAAAATTAGTCAAGCATAAAAGTTTCGATCAATTAATAGACAACATCCCTTTATTACTGACTTTTGGTGTAGATGTTCACTATATAATTTGTGGACAAGGGCCTTGTGAATTGGAATTAAAATCGCGGGCGCATCGCTTGCGAGTAGACAAGCGAGTACACTTTGCTGGATATGTACCAGAATCTGAACTAGCCGGCTACTATACAGCTTGTGATATATTCGCCATGCTGACTTTGTTAAATACCAAAGCTAAGAATATTGATGATTTTGGCATCGTTTACTTAGAAGCAAGTTACTTTGGTAAACCAGTAATTGCTTCTCGCGTAGGCAGTGTTTTAGATGCAGTTCGGCACGAAGAAAATGGCATACTTGTTAATCCCAATTCAGGCTATGAAGTTTTTCAAGCATTCAATCGATTATGCAAAGATAAACAATTACGTGAGCAACTTGGCCGCAGAGGTAAAGAATTAGCTAAACGCAAAACCCTGCATCGTTCATTATATAAACCAGAATCTTGCCCGCTCAAGTAATAAGCTGTTGCGCTTTTAATTTGCATGGTTCAAACGGGTAATGAGCAACCACCATAATATGAGCGATTTTACACCCAGTCCCCAATCCCTATTTTTAAGGCAGGTCTAATAGACTTCTTGCAAAAATACTTAAACCGTCAGAGACTCAAGTCTCTGCCTAATAGCAAAAGTCCGTTGAAACGGACTAAAAATACTGTTATTAGTCGGTTGAAACCGACTTGAGTTATCGGCCAGAAAATTTATTTTCCGGCGAGTATCCGACTTTTGCAAGAGGTCTAATGATTAAAAACCGCTGAAATTTTGAAATTGATTATTTCCTTAAAATACTCATTGGTTTAATCTTGCGATAAGTATTAAGTAAATCCAGGAACTTATTAAAGTCAAAATTTATTGGATCAACTTTTTGACCAGAACGGTCTACTTTTTGATGAGTGGTAATGCGTTCTTCAGGAATTTGGCTTTGAGCAATTAACCAAGCCAAAGAATTATATTGAGCTTCTGTATAGCCGCTATGAGTTTGTGGACTGGTATTCCCATAACTGTCTGGCGGTGTTTCCAAAGAAACGTGATAAGCAAAATTATTTACAGATGGCGGTAAATCTGGATTAGTTTTGACAGTTTCTAAGCCATCAGGGCCATCAAACACAGAGTTAGCTGCTCCAAAAGCCCGCTTTTCTGGTGGTACTAAATAAACAACCGTTCCGTCTATCTTGACTAGAGTATGATAACTGGCTTGAACATCTTGATCATCATGCGGTGCTTGAAAAAAATTAATCGCGCTAGAAGCAGAATAGCTAGTTTCATGAAGTACTATGATTGGTTGATTATTAAGAGGTACGCCGTTAATATCTTGAAAATAACGTTCTCCATAGTTGCTTGGATGAACCGAGGTAATTTCATAATTAGGTCTGTATTGTGCAAAAGCTTGAGTTGTTTTATACCTTGCTAAAACCTGGCTTGTTGGACTTGGAGATTGAGTCACCCTTGGAGTTTTGCTCTTTTTATCTTGTGTTGGTTGCAATTGTGTTTGGGGATATGGACTCCAATCTGTAATATCTGAGTTTGATGCAGTTGGATTGTTTTGTAGTTGTGCTGCTTTACCGAGAAATAGCACCAAAATTAGAGCAGCGAACATCAGAGAAATAATCATTACTCTGGTCGCCCAGTCTGTAAACTTCATATTTTTAATACTAGTAAAATAGTTAAAATTAATCTTGATATGCTAATTTTACTGAAAAATAGGTTACTAGTATACTGAAAACGAAGATTTACAACTGATATCTGCAATAATCGCACCTGTAAAGGCCAGGACGATAAAGATACAGAATTTAAGGTTGATTGTTGTAGGCGATCGCCTTTTCTAATTTGATTCTATATCAGGTTCAATACCAAGCGAGCGCAATTGTGCTACCAAACGTTCAGTGCGTTGTCTTTCTTGTTCAGCGCGTTGCTTTTCTAGTTCAGTTCGTTGTCTTTCTTGTTCAACAGGAGTCAACACCCAGTTACCCGCCTGATTATACCAACGTAACCAAGAATGTTCTATATCCTGATAGCGCCCTTGCCACACACCCAAACCTAATTCTAATTCTGGTATCCAAAAGC
>NZ_JCACKM010000048.1:0-46312 GCF_059505385.1 Desmonostoc vinosum | reverse complement strand
GGCAGAGACTTGAGTCTCTGACGGTTCAAGTATTTTTGCAAGAAGTCTATTGTCTGGTTCAGATTATGTTGCTAGCGATCGCCTCTATACAGAGACAGAAAAAGACGAGTTGACAATGCAAATATTTGAATAAACGACGCGTTAATTACGAATTACGAATTATTTAATGTCCTAGTAGTTTATCTCGCAAGTGCTTGATGCGATCGCGTAATTTTGCGGCCTCTTCAAATTCTAGTTTCTTGGCTACTTCTTTCATCTGTTCTTCAAGCTTGCCAATCAAATCTGGAATTTGTTCTAGAGGTATTTCGTCTAGATGTTCATCTACAACTTTTAACTCGGTTGCATTCAATCTTCGAGATACTTCTAGAAATGACAAAATCGCGTTACTCGATTTTTTGACAATTGGCTGTGGCGTAATTCCATGCATTTTATTGTATGCCGTCTGAATACCACGACGCCTATCAGTTTCATCAATGGCTTTAACCATGCTATCCGTTAAATTATCAGCATACAAAATCGCTTGTCCTTTAACGTGACGCGCTGCTCTACCAATAGTTTGAATTAAAGAACGTTCAGCTCGCAAAAACCCTTCTTTATCTGCATCCAAAATTGCTACTAGCGAAACTTCTGGTAAATCTAAACCTTCCCTGAGCAAGTTCACACCAACCAACACATCAAATTTACCTTCACGCAAATCTTGGATAATTTCGATGCGTTGAATCGAATTAATCTCTGAATGTAAATATCGCACTTGAATACTATTATCCTGGAGATATTCTGTTAAATCTTCCGCCATTCTCTTAGTTAATGTGGTAATTAACACTCGTTCGTGGCGGTCAACTCTGTCTTTAATTTCTCCTAATAAATCATCGATTTGACCTTCGGTTGGACGCACATAAATTTCTGGATCAATTACACCGGTTGGTCTAATTACTTGTTCGACTATCCGATCTTCGGAAATTTCTAATTCCCAATTTCCTGGTGTGGCTGAAACAAAGATGCATTGGGTAACTTTTTGCCAAAACTCTTCTGCTTTTAAAGGACGGTTATCAGCAGCACTAGGAAGTCTAAACCCATGCTCAATTAATACTTTTTTTCTCGCTTGATCACCGTTATACATCCCACGTATTTGCGGCACGGTAACATGAGATTCATCTATTACTAGTAACCAATCTTTGGGAAAATAATCGATTAAACATTCTGGTGGTTCTCCCGCTTGTCGTCCTGCTAAGTGGCGCGAATAATTCTCGACGCCGTTGCAATAACCCACCTCGTGCAACATTTCTAAATCGTAGCGTGTACGCTGATCGATGCGTTGCGCTTCTAACAATTTTCCCGTTTCTTCTAATTCGGCTTTCCGCTCTTTTAATTCCATTGCAATATCATTACAAGCAGCTTCTAAGCGTTCTTCTGGAGTGACAAAGTGACGCGCTGGGTAAATATTTACTGCTTCTAAACTGTTAATAATTTCGCCTGTTACTGGATCTACATAACGAATCGCATCAATTTCATCACCAAAAAATTCGACACGAATAATTCGGTCTTCGTATGCTGGGCCAATTTCTAATACATCACCCCGGACACGAAAACGTCCCCGACTCATTTCTAAGTCGTTGCGGCTGTATTGTACTGCTGTTAAATCTCGCAACACTTGGCGTTGATTAACTTCCATACCTATTTGGAGAGGAATGGCAGCTTTTAGATACTCTGCTGGCATTCCTAAGCCGTAAATACAGCTGATGGAAGCGACAACAATCACATCACGACGCTCAAAAAGCGATCGCGTTGCCGAATGTCGCAACATATCGATTTCATCATTAATCGAAGCTGTTTTCTCAATATAAGTATCGCTGACTGGGATATAAGCTTCTGGCTGGTAGTAATCGTAATAGCTGACGAAATACTCAACTGCGTTCTTGGGAAAGAACTCTCGCAATTCATTACACAGTTGCGCTGCCAAGGTTTTGTTATGCGCTAGCACTAAGGTAGGCTTACCAATTTTCTCAATCACTGCTGCGACTGAAAATGTCTTACCAGTTCCCGTTGCTCCTAGTAAAGTTTGGTAACGATTACCTGCTTGAATACTTGCACTCAGTTGAGCGATCGCTTTTGGTTGATCGCCTGTCGGACTAAAGGGAGCTTGAAGACAAAATTCTGTCATACAATTTTGCTGAAAATACCCTATCCCATGGTAACGATCCGATATTGTACTCGTTGTACCTGGGTAATCAAACTAATAAATAGCAACAATACTTTACAAATATTTACTGTTTTAATTTACTTATGTATCAGTTTTGAAGATACTTATACCTATATGAGGTTTTTTAAGGTTAAACTCACTTATATAGGAAAGTATTTCATTTTTCCTTAATTATTGTAAAATTCTGTTAATAAACAAAAGGTGTTGGGTTATGAGTATAAGCAGCACTGGCAAGGCAATAAGTCCTCGGCAAAAACATACTAAGCTAAAGGGAGAAACTACAGTGGAAGCTGATAATGGGCATCGTCAGAGCTTGAATGCTGAACAAGCCGATCAAAGCACTGATGCATCAACACAACAGAAGCAAGGGACACTAGTCGTTGCAGGAGTCCGTCCTATAGCTAGCAGTGACCTACAAGTTGCTGAGACAGTTTCAATTGCTGGTGTACGTCCCATTAGTACCAGTAGCTTGCAAGTAGTTGAAACAATGAACGTAATGGGTATTCGTCCAATTACCGCCAATACATTTCAAGTCGTTGATAGCATCAACTTATCTGGTATTCGTCCGATCGCTTCGAGTTCACTGGTAATTTCTCAAAGCTACTCAGCAATGGGCGATCGTCCAATAGCATCAAATACTATAGACGATTCTGATGGACTAATGGGTTTTATAGACTAAAACAAAAAATTATTCCCAGAACTATAACTTGCTCAACCTGATTTCTGAATGGGATCAGGTTTTTTAGTTTGTGTTGATATACAAAAACACCTCCTATAGGTTAGAAATTTACTGAATATTATTCTCTATCTTTTAGCATAGGTAACTAATCTTTTATCTATTTAACTAACATGCAATTAAGAGCTAGAATACCTACTAAAATGGCATTTCTTGGTTTTGAATTTTAAAGTTTAAATTCTGAATTATTTAAATATATCTTGTGGTAGAAGGCTTAAGGGAAAAAATTAAGCTAGTTTGTACTAGAAGTAACAAATAAATCAAAGCTGATTTTCAACTTTGAAATTTATTTTGTATAGAATCAGGAGTAGAAAATGAGCATAGAAGATCGTGCAAAAGCTGCTGCTAAAAACGTTGAAGGTAAAGCTCAAGAAGCACTAGGAAACGTGACTGGTGATCCAGAAGATAAAGCAAAAGGTAAAGCAAAGCAAGCTGAAAGCGAAGTGCGTCACGGAATCGAAGATGTAAAAGATAGTGTCAAGAAAAAGATTGACTAATTCTATCTTTTTCTAGAGAGTAAACTGCTGAAGTTTACCAAAACTAATCATTTGATTTCCCTTATTCAAAGGGTAAAAACAAATAATTAGCTTGATTAATGAAGCATTTTGTGTAGAGACGTAGTTAATTACGTCTCTACATCTATCCTAAGTAAAAATTTTCTCTTATTAAAGACAAATAAAAAAGCTGTAAAGCTAGAAGTCTTAGTTAGCTTGAGCAAAAAAGCTATTTTATCTGTTTCAAGATTTGTTAATTTTAGGAGGCGAATAAAATGATTTTGCTACAACAGAGTCGTAAACTTTTAGCGACTTTGGTCTTAATTTTAGTTCTGACGATAACTACTGCTTGCAGTGGTGGTACTGTAACCCAAGCTGACCGCACGGCTACTCCACCAGTCATAGGCAGGGATGTAACTTATGCAGAATTGGAGAGAGGTAACACACCAGCCGGACAAACTTTTGGTAACTGGGTTGTGCAGACTTCTCGTGGATTAGTTCAGGATGCTTATGTACGTGATAACAACAAATTAGGTGTTGTTATATCACCACAGGTTCGTCCGAATGAAGTACGACCATTAGCAAAATCTCTAGCACAAGGTTTTCGGAAAAACTTTCCTAATCAAGACTTAAAAGTTCTGGTTTATGGCCCTGACAAGAAGCTAATTTTGACTACTCAATACGATGTGAAAACTGGTCAACTTCAATACAGCTAGTTAGCAGGGAGTAGGGAGTAGGGAAAGATACTTGAAGTTTTAATCAAGTTAAGGTCAGGAGTTCAGAAAATTTGACGTGAAAAAGGAGATAAGTAAAGTGACAAGCAGCGAAGAATACAGACGTCACATAATGAAAGATTTGGCTCAGGGTGATGTTGAGTCTCTAGATGATGTGTCAACCGACTCAACTGCTGAGTATGACAACTTCGATGATTTTGCTCAACGCACAACACCAGATCAACGCCGACAGTTGTTTAGTAAATCTGTGCATCCAGACCGGATTCCTACTAGTCAAATGGAGCCGGAATTGCAAAAAGCGATCGCTCAAATCAAACCAAATGAACGGGATGATGTCGCACGTGCCTTTTTCAAGCACTTGAAGCAAAGAGGACTAGACGATCGCCACCTAGAACAACAACTAGGTTTATCTACACACAACCCCAACCGCATGAGCGCTGATGATGTCAGTAAATTGGCGTCCTTCGCTTATCACAACCACCCCGACATCTTCCGTGAGGTGCTAGCGGAACAACCAGGTATTATCAAGTTTCTCAGCAATCCGGTAGTGGCAGGTATTATCGGTATTGCGGCGGCTAAGTGGTTAGGTAGCCGCAAGTAAGTGTTTAGTTAGCTTAACCAAAAAGAAGCCCCGCGCTCTAACGCTTCGTTGAGCGTCGGGGCTTCTTTTTGGGCAATGACGAATTGACGGTGATAGCGAAGCGGTAGCGAGTCATCGAGCGTCGGAATTGCCATTTTTGTGATATTATATTCACCGCTGCTACTTTTAAACAAAGTCGAAAATACTGGTTTGAAAGCAATAGTTGTAAACTCTAATAACGCTAACCAAACTATCAACATAAAGGCGCGTGGGACGCACGCCCTTAAAGCTCAGATAATGTCTTCGCGCGAAGAGTCTCTGAGAAGCCCGCGCTGTATGCTTAAGCATCAGAGTCGGGTACGTCACTAAATCGGTATTGTTAGGTGGGTAATACCTACCTTTTTTATTGGCCATTTTGAGAAAAAATCCTGTGGCGATCGCTTTAAAGCATAAAAATGAACTAATATAATTACGAGTATGAAAAAAGTTTACATAAATTTTATACAAATAAATGCTCACTAATTAGTCTAAAACTCTTACCTTACCTAGATTATGGTAAAGTATCAAATAAAGATTAATAAATTTATAACTTTAAAGATTTGATTAATCTTAGTAAGAATTATTGATAATGCCTAACTAAATATGTGACGATAAGCACTGAATTTTTTTGAGAAAATAGGCAAAGCCATAGTATTATTTCAGAGATAAAAGTCAAGATAACATTTTAAAAGACTAATTAACTTTTTACTGGCCCAATCTTTAAAAATTATCCAAAAAACTTAATTTTTTTTGCGAAAGCTATTCTATAGGATTCCTAATTTGATTTTTGAAAAAATTCCATACCATCGACAAGGTTGATTTTCCACTCCCTCATGCCACTTGCTACAACGGGTAAAACCCCACGAACAAACTCACTCCGCAATGCAGTGGCTCCTCCCTGCCCACGCAAATAATTTCATAAATCAAGTCAGATTCCTATATTTAGAAACACATGAAATCTAACCACTTGACCCCAGCAAAACTAATAGAAAATCCTCAGATTTGGATATTAGGAATAGCAGCAGGCTTAATGGCAATTATCCTAACTCTAACCTGGAGGTCTGGAGACGTTTCTCAAATGGGTATGAGTCTCCTATTTTTGTTTGCTGTAGCCTCTTTGCTTGGGGAAAAACGTCATAAATTAAGTTTAGAGAGCGGAATTTTTCCTAGTGTTGTCGGCTTATCATTGATAGCTTTAATCCTTTGGCAAAGTACTTATTTGCTGGGAGGGCAGTGGCTTGCAACTTTTACTCATGCTTCACCTGTTATTGCTGCCATTAGTCTTGGTTTACTTGCTTCTGGTTTTAAAGGATTAAAGCAATATTGGCAAGAGATAACTATCTTGTTTTTTCTCGGTATTCCAAAGCTAATATTTTCATCCATAACTGATATTTCCCCCATCACCGCCAAATTCTCGGCTTTCGTTCTTTGGTATTCAGGATTTAACGTATCTCTTCACCAAGGAATATATATCCATCTGCCAACTGGAAGTATCAAAGTTTATTCTGGATGTTCTGGGGTAGAATTGATCAGCCACATGTTAGGACTAGCTGTAATTGCTTTGCTGATGTTTCCCATACAACGCAAAAAAAGTATCCTTGTGCTAGCTGTAGCTGTAATTTCAGCATTTATTGTCAACGGGATACGAGTTGCTCTGTTGGCTGTTGTTGTGTCTAATCAGCGAGCATTTGATTACTGGCACGAAGGTGATGGTTCTAGATTATTTGGGATTATTGCAGTAGTGATTTTAGGCTTATTTTACTATTTTCTGATCCAGCAGCAATCAAAAAAACAGGGTAATGCGGGGTCTTGAAAACGATGACTCAGTGGAAACAACTGCGGATTCTAGTTTTAGCTTTAACCCTTGGTGGCGTACTCTTCGTTTTTGCAAAGATATTTTTGACTAAAACTATAGACAAGCCCAAACCAGAAGCACCTAGAGTTAAAATTAATACTTCTTGGCTCTCTAAAACCAGTGAATCCATACCTGTTAGTGATTATTTATACATTTTTCCCAACTCTGCCTCTATAAATAATGAGCAAGTGCAGACTACAGGTAAATCGAATGTGTAATAATCTTTTTGCGGATTTGAATAATTACAAATTTTCGCAAAGGTTTAGTTATTAATTTAGTTTGAATAGCGGCAATCTTAACCTGAGCGATTTTGAATCATCCTAATTTCCATCTTTTTTCTACCTTGTTAAGAACATGACTAAATCAGATAGTGATAAATTCATTCCTTTGGTGCAAGAGTTACAGGAGTTCGCCTTTAGTCAAATAGGTTCAATGAGTATTTTACGAATACTCGGCTATGGGCTATTGTTGCTAGCACTGTTCGATATTGTTGAGATGTTTATCCCACCAAACTTTCTGAATCCAGTTTGGGAATTTCAAACCTTTGGCGCACTGATTGAAAGAGTACCTGTGCCCCTGATTGGTTTAGCACTGATATTTTATGGTGAGTTGCACTCACGTACTAAATGGGAATTTTTGATTGTCAAACTCTTATCTTGGTTAACTTTATTGTTAGCAGTATTGTTTCTGTTATTCATTCCTTTGGCAATTGGTAACACTGTGCGACTCACTAATCAAAGTGCTGCTCAAATTAGTGCTGCATCAAAGCAGCAATTATCTCAGGCAGAACTAGCAGAAAAGCGTTTAAGTGCAGCCACACCGCAACAAATAGAAAGTTTTCTCAAAAGCCAGAATCGTTCTTTAGATGGTAGAAACCCTCAAGAAGTCAAAAACCAACTCTTGTCAGAAGTTTCTAAAGAAAAAGCACGACTTAAAACTCAAGCCCAAACTACTCAATCTGCTCAAAAATTAAGTTTGATCAAGAGTTCTGTGAAATGGAATTTAGGATCTTTAGTTTCTGCGGCTTTATTTTTTACTATTTGGAAGGGAACTAACTGGGCAAGAAGCAATAAATAATGCTCCGTAGGTACTGCAATTAAGGATGATCGCGCTACTCATTCGAGTTAACTAGCACCCCATCCACGCACACGATACCGCACTGTACAGCCGCCGACAACCCTACCTTCTAATGGATGCAGCTGTTGTTTTTGATAACTTGGAGCAAAAATGCGATCGTTGCGATCGCATTTTGCCTACAAATGAGTGGCAAGTTAGACCCTTGACCTTTTTTGAATTCAAAATGCGCTCATTCGCTCATTCACTTAGGAAGAATAAAAATAATTTTGAATTAGTTAATTCTGGGTACAAGCCCCCGCCAAAATCTCTGATTTGGCGGTCAACAAGAGAGTGGTGAGTCCAAGCTCCCACTAATTGTTTTTAATTTTTAATTTTTAATTGGAGCGAAGCGACTTGACTCTAACAATTATCTGTTTCGCCTGGCTCTGCTTTGTCGCTCAAGGTGGCGTATCCAGAAATCCGCTTGCGAACGAATTTCTACTATTTGGTCAATGTCTACCTTTGCTCGAATTGCTTGGCACAATTCTCGAATCGGTGTATCAGGTGAACTATTGATCAAAACATCTTGAAACGGAATGATGTCCTTGAAAGTATGGTAGCTTCCTTGACCTAATTGGGGATATCTTTGATTTTTCCCCTCTCTAATTAAAGGCCATGTTTCTATAAAAAGTTCCACAACTGCCTCTATCGTTGCCCAATTCGTTTGATGAAGCGTCATCCCATCGTGTAGAGAATCGAGCTTTTTCTGGGCAATAATATCTCCCGTATCGATGCCAGCATCAATATAGTGAACTGTGACACCTTTAGGACTATCGGTTAGCCAACTCCAGAAATTAGGAAATGGCCCTCGATTCCAGGGTAAGAAGCTTGGATGTAAGTTGACAATCGGACAATGCTCAATTACTGAAGCAGGGAAAATGTAACTGTATCCACTGGATATTATAAAATTTATCTTTTCAGCTTTAAGAAAATCAACCTTAATTTTTCCTTGGGTTAAGTCCCAAACTATAATTTCATCATCATATTTTTCCAGGGCTGGCAATACTTTATCTGAGAGTACACCTGCCACTAAAATTCTTAGCTCATTCATCATTAACTGATATTGATATACTAATCTTGATATACAGCAATCCTATTTGATTTGCAAACACTGAGAGCTTCAACCCAGCAACTTCTAGAAAAATTGGGGAGCTTACTTATACTGGTTAATTAATTGGCTAATTGGTATAGATCAGCACAACATAAATAATGTATATCAAATTTTGTAACCACTCCAGACAATTGCCTAGTTGATTTAACCATTAAGCGCTCTGATTGTGGTAGTATTTGCGAGAGCAAAAATCATTACCTCAAGAGGTGAACCTCTAATGAGTCAACAAGCTTGCGACGATTTTTTTGTCAAATTCTGTGCCACTCCAGATCTACAACTGGAGTATCTCTATGATGTACGAGCGTTTCAGAGAAACAATAACTTAGAGAGACTGGGGATAGAATTGTTTGAAGCTACTGTTTTTTCGCAAGTCGGGGCAAAGCATGGTTATCAATTTACACCTGAAGAAGCCCTGCAAAAATGTCAAGCAATCACCACCGTAGGAGGCTTCGGCATTAAAGGCGTAAAACTCGATCAAAGAGTGTTGGATGTACTAGCGGCTGGTATGCTACTAACTAATCAAAATAACAACTATAACAACCATAACAACCCGAACAACCGTCTTGGTAAGTCCTTGTAAATGCAGACTATATCTGTAAAATGCAAGCTTCAAGTACCTGTAGAGTTGCGCTCTGAAATAGACTGCACATGGCGTGCTGCATTGAACATTGCAGCTTTGGGGTACTCCGTAATCGTACCTGAAAGTCCGGGGATGAGTTGTCAGCTTGAAGGATAGTTAAATCTGTTTTCGACTCGACACTTTGAACGGGGCTAAAGCCCTGCGTCTATGGCTAGCGCCACGCTTTGCTATCAGACCGGGGTTGCTTACTCTAAAAAATTGCTTGCTTCACCACTAATGAGTAAATACGCCTGGATTCGTCAGCAAAGTTCGGAAGATTGCGCCGCCGCTAGTTTAGCCAATAGCTGAAGGAAGGGTGCGGTGTAGATAAGTTAACTGCAAAAGCAAGGGCAGCAATCACACTCAAGAAACGAATTAAGGTTTTCATGTCATCAACAGCGAATCTATATCTTTGTGCCTGATACCATTTCACGAAAAACTTACATCAAGAGGTAAATCTCTAATGAGTCAACAAGCTTGCGACGATTTTTTTGTCAAATTCTGTGCAACTCCAGATCTACAGATAGAGTATATCTCTGTCATACGATCGTCGCAGGTAAACGATGACGTATACAGACTGGGGGTAGAATTGTATGAAGCTACTGCTTTGTCGAAAGTCGGGGCAAAGCATGGTTATCAATTTACACCTGAAGAAGCCCTGCAAAAATGTCAAGCAATCAGCACCCCAGGAGGCTTTGACATTAAAGGCGTAAAACTCGATCAAAGAGTGTTGGATGCAGTAGCGGCTGGTGTTTTGATGTTGCTGCTGACTAATCAAAACAATAACGCGATGAACCATCTTGGTAAGAGACTGTATTAAAAGTGCGGGCTGCATTGAACGTTGCAGCTTTGGGGTACTCCGTAATCGTGCCTGAAAGTCCGGCGATGAGTTGTCAGCTTAAAGGACAGTTAAATCTGTTTTCGACTCGACACGTTGAACTGGGCTAAAGTCCTGCGTCTTCAGACCGGGGTTGCTTACTCTAAAAAGTTGCTTGCTTCACCACTAATGAGTAAATACGCCTGGATTCGTCAGCAAAGTTCGGAAGATTGCGCCGCCGCCAGTTTAGCCATTGTTTTAAAACATTACGGCAAAAATATTTCAATTAACCAAGTACGGGAAGCCATTGGTACCCAAATCGGTGGCACAAGTTTCTTGGGTTTAAAGTGCGGTGCAGAAAGCTTAGGATTTATTGCTGAAGCGTTTCAAGTTGAAGTGGAATGGCTTGACAATTTAGATAATACTGTGCCAACTATTTTGTATTGGCAGGGCTATCATTTTGTGGTATTGCTGGCTAAAGAAGGGGAAAGATTTGTGCTTTCAGACCCCGGTATCGGTATTCGATATGTCGATCGCACCGAGTTATTGGCAAACTGGCAAGGTAATTTAGCTTTATTCTTAAAACCCCATCCTATCAAATTTATACTCGTCCAAAACCAACACCAAAATCTTTGGACAAACTGGCGCAAACGGTTATTTCCTTTGCGTTGGCATTTGCTGGGATTGGTGTTACTAAATTTATTATTTAGTGGGACGTTGGTGGCTGTACTTGTTTTACAGCAAATACTAATCGATCGCCTTTGGCAGCCTTCAAATTTCTTGCCATCTTTGATGGTCATTTTTATTAGTCTAGCCGGCGTTGTTTTCTTAAGTGCTGGTTTATCTTTCGCTAGTTCGACTTTAGCAACTTTCTTGACTGGGCGTTTACAAACAAGTCTCAGAACAGATTTTGGTCAACAATTACTCCAGTTGCCACTAGCTTATTTTGAAACTCGCGGTTATGGCACGATTGGAATGCGATTAGGTGATATTGCATCCGTTAGCCAATTAATCGATCTACTGTTGGTAAAATTGCCAATGCAGACATTTGGTGGCTTACTGGCATTAGTCGTTTTATACTTTTATCATCCTTTTTTATTGCTGAGTGTGAGTGCGATCGCTATTTTACTCAGTGTGATTTTCTACATTTTCTATGCTTACATTCAGCAAACCCTTTATCGAATCTGGTTAACTTCAGGAAAAAATTTCTTTCTACTTTCCCAAATCTTTGCTAACGCCCTGACAATTAAAACAACCGCCAGTGCTGATTTTTTAAAGCAAGAATTACTTTTGAAACAAGAGGAAGAAATCACTGCAAATGCTCAAAATAACAACATTAACAATCTCATTAATAGTCTGCTTTCCTTACTTTCAGAACTCGGAAAAGTAGCACTATTAGTAGTTACTTGTTGGTTATTTTTACAGCAACAACTCAAATTAGGAATATTCATCGCTGTAGTTGGCTTAGGAAATTTAGTTATAGAAGCTGCTAATACTTGGCTGCAATTTGTTTTAGAGTTTACGAAGGTAAAGATAAAAATTCAAGACTTAGAGGAGCTATTTCAAGTGCAGCCGGAAACGGCAGCAGATAATCCCAATAGTTGGATTGACCTTTCTCCTCACGAAGATATTATTTGTAAAGAATTAAACTTTCAATATCCCGGTCGATTGCCCTTACTTAAAGATTTTTCTGCAACTCTGACTGGTGGGCAAGTCATCGCCATTATTGGGCATTCTGGTTGTGGTAAAAGTACGTTAGTCAAGCTGTTAAATCGCCTCTATAGTTTACAAAAAGGTGATATCTTTTTGGGAAATGATAACCTGAAAGATTTACCCATAGAATGCCTACGTCGTCAAATACTTTTAGTTCCGCAAGACTCCCGCTTTCTCACCCGTTCCATTGCCGATAACTTGCGATTGGGGGTTCCTGATGCCACGATGGAGGAATTAGTGGCTGCTTGTGAAGTTGCGGCGGCTGGAGAATTTATTAACTTATTCCCAGAAGGCTATGACACGATTTTAGGTGACTTTAGTGCCAACCTTTCTGATGGTCAAAAGCAAAGAATTGGTTTGGCTAGGGCAGTTTTAATGAATCCTCCTGTGTTGATTTTAGATGAAGCGACGGCTAACCTCGATCCACCCACAGAAGCCCGTGTTTTAGATGCTTTGCTGGCACAGCGTCAAGGCAAAACAACGATTTTAGTCAGCCATCGACCGAGAGTAATTGCTAGGGCAAATTGGATTATTTTAATTGAGGAGGGAGAAGTTGTATTTCAAGGGACTATCTCTGATTTTCGTGACTTAGCCAGCGTACACTTAGAATTTCTCAATCCTTGAATGAACTACCTTTAGCTGGCTTTGCCTGAGCTAGAGGTTTCTACATCCTCTAACTTGTTTTTAGCAAAGTTACTTTGAGATTTTTGACGCTTCTTTTGCCCTAGTTGCCGCATACTTCCAGCTTGTTTTTGCTTACTGGTGGATACGGTAGAGCCAGCGACATCAGCGCCTACGAAGCCGATACCCGACTTCGGTAGAATTCCTTTAGCCCAATAAAGCATAACTTCGGCAGCAACAATATCCCTATCCTGCAAATATCCACAACCACACTCATGCGCTCGAATATCGAGCGTTTTTTTGTGCTGATGTCCACACTTAGGACAGGTTTGAGACGGCTTTAGCTGACGGGTTGGAACCTCTATAAAAACACCACCAATCTGTTCTACTTTGTATTTGATAGTGCTGCGTAACATTCCAAAACCAACATCAAGAATAGACTTATTTAGTCCAGCTTTTCTAGTTTTTATACCAATTCTCCATTAAGACGCACAGAATTTTAAAATCCTCTGTATTCATTGTGCTTATATCAATGGTTTCTCTAAAATCCAGCAATAGATTTAAACTCACAAACCCTTACTATATCCGGTTTTCCTAGTTTTGAATTTTGAATTGGTATTACTTGCTATTTGAGTATTCCTACCAAGTCTGGATACTCCCAATTGATATTGAGCTGTAATTGAACAAGAACTGAGCATTTATTAACCCGTTATGAGCAGGTTTTGACCTGGAAACTGGGCATTTGGTTGAAACAAACTATGACTGTCAGAAAGAGTTAGTTCTGACTAAAGTTCAATTTATTCCAGCAGAAAATGTCAAAGGAGGAAATATGTATTCAATCAAAAAGTTAGCTTTTGTTGCCTTGCTCTGCTCTTGTGTGTTTTTCCCTTCCGTAGTCAGGGCAAAACCAGCTGATTCCCTTAATTCCGCAGTAAGTGTAAAACCAGTTAACTCCCTTAATTCCAAGGCAAGACAACGAGTTCTGGAAAAGTATAAGATTTTTTCTTGTCATTGCTACCTGAATCAGGATATAGTTCTACCTAACAATAACAGCAGTGCAATTGTTAGCATTACTGTAGTACTTCCTGGTATAGACCCAAGTGAAATTGGAGGGCCGTTCGTTAATCCATTTGGAGACCAAAATCCTAGCATTACTACGGATGCGAATGGAAACACCCTGATTACATTCTCAGGCAGTCCAATCGCAGCAGGAACTCCTACCCATTTTGGATTCGGGTTAAACGGAGCAACACCTACAAGCGGACAATTAATGGAGAATCCGGGACTTAACCAGGTAACAGTCGGGTTAATGCAGACTGGTGGCCAAGTAGAAGAGGTTGCCCTCCCAACAGTTGATCGCAGCGTTAAAACCCCAGCAAGTCAAGAGGTTCAATATGTGGTAGGTTATGTCGAAACACAAGACCCTACAGCCCAAAATGGCATTAGTCTCAGAGATTGGTTTCAATTTCCGATTGCGGCAAATGCTCCATTCACGATTAACTTCAATAACCCCTCTGGCTCTGCCTCAGTAAGTTTATCAAATGTTCGCTATCTTGTAAGTAATATGCGAATCCCCTTGGCGGCGCTGAACTCTACAAGTCTCCCACCAAACGCACCTGAGTTCATACCCTTGTCATCAACTATCCCAGACCAGACTGTATTATCTCCAGGAGAAAAAATTGATGTAGAAGTAAATAGATAAAATCCTACTCAAACGCCGATTGAACAATAGAAGTTTCAATCGCCTTTTGAGCAGTAGATGTTGCTTTGTTCAATTGTTAAAGCTCTTAAATTTACTTAATCATTATTCCCGTTCAAATCTTTGGTTTGGATGGGTTCTCTGGTTGATGACTCAGTTTGTCAAGTTGGTTGCTTCACCCGCTCTAGCCATTTTTCCGCCTTCGAGTATTTGTCTTTTTGTACCTGTTGAATTGCTTGCTTGAAGTTCAATTGCACACCCCAGACATCGCTATGGAAACGTTTTTCCTGCTTCATCTTGTCGAAAAATTCGACGGTTTCAATGTGTGAGAGATTGCCCTCGGTTTTGGCGATCGCCATAAACACCTCAAACACATCATCTGCCATCTTCGCGTCACCGCAGACATAGTAATGACATTGCGGATGACATAGTAATTGCCATAATGCTTGTGCATTTTCCTGCATTAAGCCTTGCACGTAGACTTTCTTCTGGTTTAGACGGGAGAAAGCCACTTGTAGATCGGTTAGCACTCCTTGATTTTGCCAGGTTGTCAGTTGCTCGTTATACAAGAAATCACTTTGATTGCGACAGCCAAAGTACAGACAAGCATCTCCTAGCTGTGTTCCCTGTTTCTGTAAAGCTTGACGATATTGCAGGAAAGCAATTAGCGGTGATACTCCTGTACCTGGCCCTACCATCAGCATCGGCGCTTGTGGATCGGCTGGGGGACGGAAGCCAGAGGTGCGTACACTAATCCGAACTTTTGAGCCAACTTCCAATCCCGCTAGGTAATTGGAGCAAAGCCCTTGACGCAGTTTACCTGCGTCAGTTTGAATTTGCAACACGCCAACTGTAATTTGAATTTGTTGGGGGTGCAGAAGTGGACAAGAAGAAATGGAGTAAAGACGTGGCTTTTGCTTCGGCAGCAGTTCCAGCAAGGCTTCTATGGTAATGAGGGCAGAGGGGAATTCATCAAACAGATCGACAACACTCATGAAGTTGTCTGTAATCGTTTTCTTGAACGTAAGACTGTCGGGATTATCCTCTCCTTGGCGGAGAATTTCTAACCAAGTTTCCAAACGTTGTTTGTCTTGGGGATTTTGTGCAGATACGTGTAAGTAAGCGAGTAAATCGTTCAACGGTTCCCGTAAGGACAAATCGAGTTCTGCAAACAACAGCTGACCAACAGTTGTCGGCACTGCAACAGGCGGCTGGTCTTGGGTTGTGCCATCAGGTGTAGTATATTCAGCAGTAAAGTAGACATCAGGAGTAACACCCATTCGCTGACACAAACGATTCACCAGTTCTGGAGGATTGCAAGGATGTACGGCAACGTGGTCGCCTGTTTCGTACTGTAAATCTGTCTCAGAAATATCGAAAACGAGATAGCGAGTGGAACGGCTACCAGGAATTACTTCTTTGAGTAATTCATCATTGGCAACTAACGGCACTTCTATGTCTCTATCGCTGCTGACGGCTGTGGGGATAAGGGTTGCAGCTGCTGCACTTAAGAATTTCACAGTTAGTTTAGGAGTAGCGGCAGTTGTGGCATCACCAGATGTCTCATCTGCACCCAACACACGAGAAATCAGTCCTAACCATTCTTTGAAAGTATCGGCTTGTCCCTTAATTTCATCGCCTTTTTGCAGTGGTACAACACAATTTGCACCTGCCTTGGCGAGTGCCTTATCAACTGCAATGCCAGCCGCACAAAAGTGTTCGTATACGGTGCTGCCAATCCCTAAGACAGAATAGTTCAAGCCATTGAGAGAACTTGCAGGCAGTTGTTTTAGCCGTTGGAGAAATTGCTTACCGTTACTTGGCATTTCACCGTTGCCGAAGGTGGAGGTGATAATCAGCAGCAGTTTTTCACAAGCAAGGGAATCAATGGGATATTCATCCAGCGCCATCACTTTCGGATGGAATTGCTGTAATTGACGAGCCGCTTTGCGGGCGAACCCTTCAGCAGTTCCCGTTTCCGAAGCATAGAGAATTAAGATTCGATCGCGCTTATTGCCATCTTCATCTGTTGTCGCCATGAATTGCTTTAAATCAATGCCATCTTCCACGTCCCAGCGATCGGCGGCATGGTGATAGGCAGGTTCGAGGTAAAAGTCCCGCATCTGGTGATGCCACACAGGACAGGTACTACCACCCGCAGCAGGAACAACCCAACCCCAGTCACCCGGACATTCCCGCCCTGCTTTCTTCTCCCGGAGATCGTGGGTGAGGAATTGGCGCGAGGCGGTTTGATGATCGACCATCGTCACTTTGGCTTTTTGAAAGGAATGTAGTATAGCAATGTTGAGTTCTAGAGCAACGCGATCGCGCCACAGGGTTTGCTCAGAACTGGTATCCAGCTTCAGGACTTGGGCAATTTCCTCCATCTTGTTGTAGCGGTACTCATCTAGGAAATCGCGCATGATTTCGGTGTCCATGTACCAGCCGTTGAACGGCATACAGCCGTAGTGGATACCACCAATGTGAACGGAGAAATTACTAATTGCTGGAATCGCATACCAGCGCATTCCCATATCTCTAAATTCTGGAATCGTCGGATGTTCAATTGGCACTTCTAGTACTTCTTCGGGCTGCCAGTGATACATCTTTGGCTCCCGGCCGGGAACCTCAATTACTAGGGGCAAAATGTCATAGGCGCTGCGCGGTTCGGGCGGTTGCCAGCCCATTTTTTTGACGATCGCATTAGTCAGTGCCAGGTTAGCCGGATCGCCGAGAACGCTGCCATCAGGCATCTCATACGCCGCATAGCGATATAGTTGAGAGTTCCACAAGCGCGGCCCCCACCGTTCCTTCGGCTGCTGAGGACGAAAGACAGTCATGGTAATTTGCAAGTTACCGCCATTGGTCGCAAACTGAACGTGTTCTTGACACTCGCGGAACATTTCATCGGGGTCGGTGACATGACGGCGATCGCGGATTACCATATTGTTCCAGGCAATCCGCCCCACACACTTGGAGGCATTACGCCATGCCACTTGCGCCCCATATGCTAGTTCTTCATAGGTGTGAGTATAGGTTCCCGTCGCGCGAACCTCCTCTTGAATTTCTTTCCAGCGTCGCTCTTTTTCCTCCGATTCCCATGCCTGTTCACCTGAAATTAGATCGAGGAACTGCTTGGCTTTTTTGAGCAATCGCTCTCGATTGAACATTGGTAATTTGATTACGTTGATCACGCGATTAAGCAAGGTCGCCCATCCCTGTTGTAGCTCTGGAGTCAGGTTAGGCACGTATTTCTCAAATAGGACAAACATCGTCTCGCCGATTGCTGGATAGGCGCAGGTTGGGACATTAGCAAAGCTATGCACCTGTCCTAAAATCCGCAGTTCTCGTAAGATTTCATCGCTGCTGCCAGTTTGTAGGCAACGCACCAAAAATTCCAATGCCTGAAACAAGTGCAGCGACAAGTAATCCATATCTGCCCGTCCAAAAAATGGCAGCACAAACGGGTATTTTTCAAAGAGGATTTGGTAAAATTCCATACCCATCTTCTGCTTGTTTTGGCCAAATACTGACCAGGACTCTGCCATTTTTTGCAGTATTTCCGGCGGCAGGGCTTCATTGTAACGCTGGACTGCCGCTGCCATTGGCAAAATAATGTAGGTATTAAAAAATTTATAGAGAGCCGAGTTTGCACCTTGTTGCAAATCCTCGCGATCGTACTCCTCCAAATATGGGATTGAAGGCAACATCCACATCCACACCTGCCGCGCCTTCACCCAATGCTCCGGACGCATTCCCATATCTGCAAATAATTTACCATAGTCTTCAACCGTATCAAAGCCGTCCCCTTTTTCGGGTGGCACTCCCGTTAAAGGTTCACTCACCACCACTTGCGTTTCCGGTTGCAGTTGATGAATGGCACAGTCAAACAACTCATAAAAAAAGTCGCTGGTGCTGTCAATTGCTTCCCCAAATAAGTACTCTAGTTCCGGTGACTCTAACAGCAGCCGCTTCAGAAATTTTTCCATCTCAAGTTCTTTCCACGATCGCAGCTTGTTCCACACATCCTTAACGATCACTTCTTCAGATGGCGTTAGGGAAATCGCTTCGGGAAGCTCAACTTCAACTTTACCATTATCTTCACCCCGTACCCGTCGCGCTCCATTTGAGCTACCAAACAGCGTGACTGCGCTGCTGTTGCCCTCACTAATGCCTTGGGTCAAACGCGCTTTCAGCTTGAGCTGGGGTGCATATGTCCAGGTTGTAATTGGAAACTCTAAATCGGCGTTCCGGTCTCCATTTAGACTATCTTGTGTCGTAAACGTCGCAGTACCCACATCCTGCCACGGTTGGCTGATATCTCCTTCTCGACAACAAAACGTGATGGCGATCGTGCAATCCCCTTTGTTTTTCAACTCCACTAACCAGCTTGGCTGCATCCGAGCAAATAAATCTCGTTGTAATAGGGTCTCACCTTCATTCGATACCATCTGCACTCGACATTTATACTTGTAGCGTTTGGTATCTGGAGTACCAATAGCAGAAATTTCGGTTAAGTAGATAATGCGTTGCGTGTCGAGCATGGTATTGTCTTTGGGGATAATACATTGGATTTCGCTTAGTTAGGATAAAGGATAATACATTCAGCAAAGTTTTATCTAGTGGTTCTTAATTAAAGTCAGTAGACCAAAAACTTTTGCATTAGCGAAGCTCACCGAAGGTATCGCGCATAGTTTGAGATGCTTGAGCGTAAACAGCCTATCAGTTGGTATAGCCCGCTTGGTGGTTCTATGAGTAGAACTACGTCGGTTAAATAAAGGATTTAAGACTCCTCTATTAAATAATTCGTAATTCGTAATGACGCGACGCTCCTGTGTCGCTAACGCTATCGAGGACTCGCTCTAAGCGAAGCTATGCCGCAGGCTTTACGCTGCGAAGCGCGTAATTCGTAATTAAGTTTTGTAATGGGGATTTAGCGCAAAGTCACCAGGGGGTTTCCTCCGAACTGCCTCAACTTTGTAAGACAGACCCCAACACAAAACTTGCCGATTAGAGAACCGGGGGACTTAAACCCACGGAACTAGTTAAAAAGTTTTGAATTTTAAATTAGCCTATCTCCTCTAACAATATCGCAATGCATTCATCCCACACTTAAAAGGAGTGGGCTTTCTGCTCCAAACGCTGTAACTTTTTGTTGAAGCCATTCAGAAAATAAATCTGATAAGATGTGAGCGCGTAATTTTTCATCTAATTTTGGCTCAATTAATTGTTCTACAAAAATTAGATGTACTCCCTTAGAAGTCAAAATTGGCTTAAGAAACTGAGGAGGTTTAGCAGCAAAAACAGCAGTAGAAATTTCCGGCTTTAAATCCTTGCGGCCTAATATCCCCCGATATCCCCCTTGGCGGCGTAATTCAGTATCTTGAATATGTTGATGAGCAACATCATAAAAACTCATCTCACCTTCTTTAATCGCATAGAAGAACTCTAGCGCTAAATCTTCATCCTCTAAGACAACTTCGTACATTGCCACACCAACATAATCTAATTGATGTTCAAAAAACCAAGGTTCAACCTTATCTGCAAACAAATATATTGCCAACTTTCCAGAAATCAAACTAATATGAGCAATTTGTTCAAAATCATCTAAAGAAAGACCATGTTTTTCCAACCATCCCCAAGTATCATCAGCACTTTGAAGTTTGTACACTAACCGTAAATTATCTGCTGCTTGTTGCAGTTCCTCGTTCTCTACATTAATACCCACCTCTACTGCTGCATTTTCGATGACCTTACGCGTTACAAATGCCTCAGTGATTTCAGGTAACTTGCAAGTTAACTTCACCTGCTCAAGAATATCTTCATTTGAAACAGTAATATTTAGTGACATGATATTTCCCCATGAAGTAAACAAAATTAATTAATGCTGAATAAGAGCATGAAAGCTAAAATGTAAACTCTCAAACTCTTATACTCTGCGCCTCTGCGTGATCATAATCAAACCAGCATCGCAGCAGAAAACCTACAATTCAACCCCACCCTGCTGTAACTTCTTGAATGGGTCAAGTAGAAAATCAATAATCCGGCGCTGACGCACAATTACCTCAGCCGTTGCTGTATCACCAGGATGCAACGCAATACACTTTTGACCAGTAGGAATACAATGCTGTTTGATAGCAATTTCCAAGTTATAAGCTGCTACCTTCCCATTAGGAGTATCCACTTCTACAGTAGTAGGAGAAATTTCTATTAAATCACCTTCTACTACTCCGTAATCTTGAAACGGATAAGCGTCAAACTTTAACTTAGCTAACAATCCTTTACGCAAAGAACCGCTCTCGGTTGTCGCCATCTGCGCTCGAACTATTAAAGGTGAACTTAGGGGTGAAATCTCCGCCACCATTGTTCCTGTCTGCACTACAGAACCAGCTTTCTGAATTGGTAGCTGAAATATAGTACCACTTTCTGGAGCTTTTAAGATTCGCTGCTCCATCTGAAACTCTAATGATTGAATTTGACTCTTGCTTTGAGCAATTTCTGCTTGTAATGCGGTCACTTCGGTTTCTAAATTTTTTAACTGTTCCTCAGTTTTTAGCATTGCTAGCTTACCAGAATGAGTCAATGTTTGATAACTTCTTTCCTGTTCTTTCAGTTGCAATTGAGCTTGGGCAATATCAGCATTTGATTGTCGAATATTTTGCTCATAACTACTTTTCTGCTCTGTTAAACGTAGCTTAGATTGCTCAATATCTGATTTTGTTTGTTCATAGAGCTTTTGTTTTTCTTGAACTACATCTTTTTTTTCAACAAAGTTAATTTCTGGGACAACACCGTTCTGCCAAAGTTGATGATAGCGTTCCATCTCACGCCTGTTACTCACCAGATTATTCTCTACTAACTTGTTAGCTGTTTGGCTATGCTGAAGAATTTGTTTGGCTTGATTGACTTGAGCTAGTTTTTCTTCCTTTTTTAAGTTAGAGGAATTCTTAATTGCGTTAAGATTTTGCCGTGCTTGGTCTATTTGAGCCTGCTTTTCTAACTCTTGGGCTTGATTTTGTTGCCGTTGAGTCGCTAAAGCTACGACTAACTGATTCTTCAATAAATTCAACTGCGACAGTCGATTTAATTGTCCTTCTAATTTATCTTTTGCTTGTCGCAGTTCTGCTTTGACTAATTCTGATTCCAATACTAATAGAGTTTGACCGGTTTTAACTAGTTCACCTTCCTTAACCCGAATTTCTGCTACAGATCCTGTGACAGCAGCATCTAATTTTACTGTTTTTCCTTTAGGCTCAAGTCGTCCTCTAGCTATACCTGTTTCATCAACTCTAAACAGCATTGCCCAAGGTAAAATGATAGATACAAAAATTACTAAAAAATACAGCAATCCTCTTGTCCAAACTTTGGGCAAGCTATCAAGTGATCCTTGTGTAATATCAGACCAATCATCACTTGATCTAACCTGTGTTTGGAAAGCTAAATTTTGAGATGGCTGTTGTTGTTCCGGAATTTGGGGTGTAATTTGTTCTTTTAATTCATACTCATGGATTTGGGAAGAAACCCTTCCATTTAGTGTATTTGGCATGATTTTTCGAGTAATTATTTAACCGCAGAGAACACAGAAAACACAGAGGATAGAGGTAAGACAAATTCTTTTTTATCCGACTAAAAAGGGTTTATATCTCCATCACAAAACGTAATTACGAATTACGTTAGCGTAGCGGTAGCGACGAAGGAGCGTCATTACGAATTACACAGATGCATCTAACTGTTGGTGATTGAGATAAAAATAATGCCCTCGCTTGGCCATCAGTTCTGAGTGAGTTCCACTCTCAATTAACACACCTTTATCTAGCACTAAAATCAAATCTGCATTTCGCACAGTTGAAAGACGATGGGCAATTACTAAGGTGGTTCGTCCTTGAAGAATTGTGTTCAAATTCGTTTGAATAATTCTCTCGGATTCTGCATCTAAGTGAGAGGTTGCCTCATCGAGAATTAATAATTTAGGGTTGCCTAGTAATGCCCTAGCAATAGCTACACGCTGCCGCTGTCCACCAGATAACAAACCCCCACTTTCACCAATTTGGGTTTCATAACCCATGGGCAATTTTTTAATAAACTCGTCAGCACCTGCTAATTTTGCTGCTTCGATAATCTGTTCTAAATTAGCCCCAGGATGTCCTAAGCTAATGTTTTCTCGTATTGTTCCACCAAATAAAAAGGTATCTTGATCAACTACCCCAACTTGCTGGCGTAAAGAACGCAAGGAGATACTACTAATATCTTGTCCATCAATCAATATCTTGCCATTGGTAGGGGGATATAAACCCAAAACTAACTTGGAAATAGTTGTTTTTCCAGAACCACTACGTCCCACCAACGCCACCATTTGCCCTGGTTTAATTGCAAAGCTGAGGTTTTGTATGACATTAACTTCGCTTTCTGGATGATAGCGAAATGTGACGTTTTCAAAGCGAATATCACCCCGAATTGCTGGTAAAGATTGCCGTGTTTGATGCTGTAAATCTTCTTCAGGTTCCGTATCTAACACGTCGTTAATACGTTCGGTTGCAATCACCACTTCTTGCAATTGATTCCACAACACTGTTAATCGTTGGAAGGGAGTAATAATGTTTCCCAGCAGCATATTAAATGCTACTAATTGCCCAATTGTTAATTGATTATTAATTACCAAGTGTGCGCCAAACCATAACATAGCGGTGGTGATCACTGCTTGAATCAGGTTGCTGAAAATTTGCAAGCGATTGCCGATAACTTGTCCAGAAAAGTTAGTTTTAACCTCCTTATCTAATAACTCTTCCCAATGCCAGCGCACTGTTTGTTCTACTGCCGTGGATTTAACTGTTCTGACACCTGTTAGAACTTCAATCAGATAACTACTCTCGTTGGCAAAAGCGTTAAAGATTTCTCGCGATATCTTCTGGAGAAAAGGTGTAGAAATCAATGCCAGCAAGGCAAAAGGCGGTACTATCACTAACGCCAGCAACGCCATTTTCCAGCTGTACCAAAACATCAACCCTACATAGATAAAGACTGTGAGTAAATCTAGGAGGATAGATAAGGCTTCACCTGAAAGGAAGCGTTGAATTTTGCGATTCTCCTGGACGCGAGAGATAATATCCCCTACATAACGAGACTCAAAGAAGTTCAAGGGTAGCCGTAAGGTATGGCTGATGAATGCCACTATTAGTGCTAAATCTAGCTTGTTTGCTGTATGGTCAAGCAGATATTGCCGTAACCCTGTCATGGCGACGCTAAACAAATTAAAAATCAGCAACCCAATCCCTATGGCTGTCAGGGTGAGTTCAGAACGCTGCACTACTACTCGATCTAAAATTAGCTGAGTGAATAGGGGGGTGATTAGTCCGAATAGCTGGATAAACACCGAGGCAATAAACACCTCCAGGATTACCAAAGAGTGAGGTTTGATCAACTCAAAGAATTGCCAAAAGGGAGTTGTACTCTCTTTGGTATCTTTCAAAAAGGCTGTGGGTTGCAGTAGCAGTGTATAGCCAGTCCAGTTGGCTTTAAATTCAGCGTGGCTAAGGGTGCGTTGTCCGATCGCCGGATCAGCTACAATTACATGTTTACGAGTAATCTCATAAACTACAATATAGTGCTTGCCTTCCCAATGTGCGATCGCAGGTAATGTTTGTTTGGCCAAAGTGTCAAGACTCGCTTTTACAGGTCGTGTAGCAAACCCAATGCTTTCTGCTGCCACCGATAACCCCCGTAGCGAAGCACCATTGCGGTCAACATTAGCAATGTCCCGCAAACGATTCACACTAAAACTCTTTCCCCAATAGCGAGACACCATCACCAAACAAGCTGCACCACAATCTGATGCACTTTGTTGAGCAAAAAATGGATAACCCTTAATTACTCGTTGCAACAAGTGTCCGACTCGTTGCTGAGGATTAGGAAAGTAAGCTTTGCTAATCTTTTTTTGGGGTTTCGGCTTGAATGCTGGTGTTGATGAGATACTTGTTTGAGGTTGTGTGTCAGCATCAACGGCTTTTTCTGAGGACTTTTGCGACACCAACAGTGAGTTACGCCCTTGTGCTTGCTCCCATAAATGTTCTCGGATTTGGGGATATTTCACCATCAAGGGTAACAATACTTCGCTGGGCACAAAGCATAATTGCAAGTTAACACTCGCCCTCGCTGCATAAGGCATAAACCCAGTATCCGGGAATAAGGTAAATTCCCCAAAGCAACCGCCAGTTTCCAAACTAGCAATTAATTCCCCCGCTTCATCAAGCAGCCTCACCTTACCAGTAATCACAATGTAGATGCCTGCTTTTACCTCAGTTCCCTGCCAAAACTTGCCCACTTTTGGGTTGAGGGATTTAGATTGTTTGAGGCAAGACTGAAATTCTTCTTCGCACAGAGAATACTGTAAAGTATTACTCAACTGTTGCAGAGAAACTAACTGCTCGGATAGATTTTGCACCATAAATCTCTAAATCAGTACCTGATGTTGCTAAGTTAATAGGCAAAAATCCGATATTGTCTGACATATTTTCGGATCGAAGGTCGTGAATCAATATTTTGGAATTTTTAGCCTTTTCAGTGGCTGCTGCTTCGATATGACTGGGGTGTGGTCGAGTGGATAACCCCATCTGTTTGAGTAAGCGTTTGAGTTGACGATTGCTCATCTGAATACCCAACTCTTTGTGCAAATGTTTGCTCAACCAATTAATTGTCCACCGCTTAAAACAATAGCCATAATCGCGGGGACTATGGCTAATCAGTTCTTTCAAACGTTCAGAATATGCTTGATTTGCTGCTTTTGGACGACCAATCGGGCAATCTTGCCATTGGTGGGCCATCCCAGCACGGGCAATGTGCGTCCAATGTCGTACAGTTGCTGAACAACATCTCAAAGTTTGACAAATTTCAGTTTGAGATTTTCCCTGATCTGCTAGCAGCATGATTTGAATACGCTGGCGGTATTGGTGAGACAAATCTTCTTGCAAACTTTTTTGCAGAACTTTGCGCTGAAAAGGCGTGAGAATCCGTTCTTGCACTAGAACGCCGCCTTCACAAGTTAGTTGATGATTCGGCTGTGACATATCTCAGTAATCATTTGGAATATCGATTTAGCTAGGACTGGAGAACTCAGGGCCCCCGCTCCCGGAGGGAGTGGGGATTAGGGGTAATGGGGAATTAATAATCATCTTTCTCCCTCATCTTTTGGTTGGTGAGTTTCGGCTACGCGGTAATCGAGCGAAGTCGAGATTCAACTACTGCGTACCCCTATGGGCAAGCAAGCTCTGACAGGAGAAGTCGAACCAAATCTCCCTCATCCTTCTTATCCTTTTCTCACATGAGTGATTTCCAAAATTAATTTTCTCATTCAAATCTACTTTGTCAAGGGAGGATAGAAAGTTTTTTTGTGAAGTTTTTTGTTGAAATGTAATATATATATACAAACTATTAACAATTCAAAATTAAGAACAGTTAAAGATTTAAACCCCAACTCAACTGAAGTTATTTGTAGATTAGGGGTTTTAAACCCTTTAACTCACGTACATCAAGAAATTCTAATTTTAAGATATAATTAAGAGATGGTTAAAATACAATAATAAAGTATCCACTTTTAATCATTCATGTGATACACTCATGTGATCATGTGACAAATAATTTCTGCAAAACAATGGCTTTGTGTCGTGATTAGCCAAGACTTTCTGCAAACTTTAGCGACTGAATACAGCGTGTCCAACCTAGAACTGAAGGTTCTAGAATTGGCTATGAATGGAGACTCGACTACAACAATTGCACAGAAGTTAGAGGTTAGTGAGGATGCCGTTCGCAAAAGACTGAGTGAGGTTTACCGGAAATTTAAAATTCCTGGCAGTGGCCCTGTAAAGCTGACCAAACTGCAACAGCTAATCCTATCCCGCTATCAAGAACATACTGTCCAAAGTAGTTCAAACTCATCTCCTAATTCGCTCAACTTTAGGCAACAGGATGTTAACCCCCACCAAATTTGGGATGGTGCGCCTGATGTCTCAACTTTTTATGGACGTGCTGAGGAACTGGCAACTCTTGAGAGATGGATTATTAGAGATAATTGTCGTGTGGTAATGTTGCTAGGTATGGGAGGAATTGGCAAAACCAGTTTGTCTGTAAAGTTAGCTAGACAAATTCAAGATAGTTATGAATATATTATTTGGCAATCACTACATTATGCCCCACCAATTAAAGAGTTTCTAACTAATGTAATTGAATTCTTAGCATCCCCACAAAAAATTGATTTACCAGAAACTCTTTATCAAAAAATTTCATATTTAATCAGGTATCTACGCCAACATCATTGTCTGCTAATACTAGATGCTATAGAAGTAATTCTAGATAGTGATAATCAAGTTTGGCGCTATAGCAATGAACTTGAAGGTTATGGGATACTTTTAAAAAGGTTGGGAGAAGAACAGCATCAAAGCTGTTTGGTGCTTACCAGTATAGAAAAACCTCGAGAAGTTGCCTTACAAGAAAGTCGCACAGGTTTTGTTCGTTCATTAGAACTGAAGGGTTTACAACCGGAAGCAGCACAACAAATTTTACTGGATAAAGGTTTGAGTGGAGAACATCAATGGCTTGAATTAATTCAAACTTATCGAGGAAATCCATTAGCGTTAAAAATAGCTGCTGCAACCATTCAAGAAGTATTTAGCGGTCATACTAGTGAGTTTCTCAAGTATGAATCTTTATTAGCTAGTAATATGTTTCGAGAGATTCTAGATTGGCAGTTTAAACGCCTGTCAAATATAGAAAAAGAAATTATGTATTATTTAGCTAGGGAAAATAATCTAGTTTCAGTTCAGAATTTAAAAATGGCGATGCCAACGTCAATCACGACCTCAGTATTGATAGAAACATTGGAGTCATTGAGATGGCGATCGCTACTTGAAAAAGTTCAAAGTGAAGGTAAAAATACAACTGAAACACTGTTCTCGCTACAGCCTGTTGTCATGAATTACGTTAACTCTGAATTTAGAGATGTGCGTGACAAGCACTAAATCACTGAGGAGCCGCGTGAAATTAACGTTTCATGCACGGTTTTGTAGCCGAGTCAGGGAGGTGACTTTCTGGCTTAGGCATCTAACACCAGCTAAGCTAATCTGCCTTTAACTTGCATAATCCTTTGCCTCACAAAGACGCGGAGAGAAGTTGCGTGCGGGGGTTCCCCCCGTTGAGCAAACTTCGGAGGACGCGCTTAAGGGGAGACGCGGGGATGCAATTTGAATGATTATTAGCTTACACCCAGGCTTTGACCTGGAGCCTAGACTAGTTCCCGGTGCGTATACCTAACACTAGCTTTATGGTGATTTTTGATTGTCAGCGTGAGGAAGTTGTGATTTAGATCTTAAAAGAGGCGATCGCATATGTTTGGTAAGATGGAATCTTACACCTAGATATTCCAGTAGATATCACTAATGTACCCAAAGAATTTATCAAAGTCGAAGGATTAAAAACAGAAGATTGCGAACTTGAAGAGTAATTAATCATTTAATGTTTCTTCTAAGGTAAAAGGAGATTCTTTCGGAAAAAAACTTAATTTAATGCCTGTTTCATCGGATGCTTTGAGACAAGCTTTTCGATAACAATCTTCAAATACTTCTGTAATTAGAGATTTTAAGCTAGGACTATCTTCTAATAATATTTCAATACATATGCGTTGTTCTGTAATCGTACTACGCCAACTTTCGCTGTGCTTTTCTGGTTGATATTGCCATTTTAGCAAGTGCATTAATAGTATAATTAATCGGCTTTTTAATTCCCGTTTTTCACTTCTCCCCATGCTTTCAATTTCTTCAATTAAATTAGCTATATCTATTTCCGTAAGATTATTTGCTTTTAATTGCTGGACAATTGTTTGTGTCCACAAGTAAAAGTCTTGTTCGTAGAGGTTTTGGGTATTAACAGATTGAGCATTCATAATATTCAAATTACCATCTTTTTTACTTCATTTCAAAGATACTGAAGTTTTGATTTAAATTCATTTATAATCAACTATTTTAAATATTCTTCGTTAGTTAGATAAATCTCTATATTCTCTAATATTGCCTTTAAATAAGAAATAACTCTTTTTTGAATTTCAAATAATTCGTCAGCAGTAGCATCTCTGCCAACCTCCTCAAATGATTTAAAACCATGTGCTAAATCATTCCTATTAGTCTTAACTGTTAATAAATCGCTACCGTTTTTAGTTTTTTTAGCATTTGTTTTACATGAAAAACCATATATCTCAGATGTATGTAGTATTTTTCTTGCATCAACATTACCTGAAAATAATTTTTCTTTATCAAAACTGCTGGATATTATATCACATGAAATATTGTTTATGCTCTTTAAAAGAGCATCAGGAGAGGTATTATCCTTGAAGTTCTTAATAATAATTTTTTTAATTTTATCTGTGACATTATCAAAAGAAATATTTTTATTTTGAAATTCATCAAAAATTGTTGTAATTGCGTTACGCATTGTAGATTCGACTAGATTATAGAGTAACAAAAATCCTGTTGCTTTAAGAGTTTTTTCTAAATCACTGTTTATTGATTTGGTTTTTGTATTCTTAGCATTACCCATGCTTAATTTAATTGAACCTTGCTCTAAGTTTTTCAAAAATAAAAAATATCTACTAACTTCTTGAGCGCGTTCACCAAAATCTTTAAATAATGTACTTTTCATTAATTACCTAGAAGCTGATCACGAACATAATGAATACGATTAATAACTTTATTTTGAGAACTATATGCATCAGATGTGGTGTAGTTTTTAAATGTTTGACTATCTAAAAAATCAGTTGATTTTGGTATTAAATTTGGATTTTCTCTTAATGCTAAAGCAATACCTACACAAATTGATTCAAACTTAATCCTAGTTGTTGGTTCATAGCGATCTTTTGTTTTTCGATAAATATGTAATGCATCAGGAAAATACTTTTTGATAAATTCTAACACTAGATAAAATTCTTTCTTCATTGCATCAATATTTAATGACTCAGATTTATTTTCTTGTTCTAAATAATTATTTAAAAATTTATGGACTTTTCTGTTAGAATCAGAATAATTTTGATAATTATTTAAAAATGCAAAAAAACGCAAAATAAATTCTTGTGGATCTCTTCTATTGGTTTCAGTTTCAGTAAAAGAGCATAAATCTAGAAATTGCTGATGTTTTGATAATTCCTCAATTAGATCCAGAAACTTTCCTGGTTTACCTCCTCGGCGTTTCTCCATTTCATTTAATTCGACACTACCACTGTTAATTCTCTCAAAAAGATCCCTTCTGATTTCTTCATCTGCTTCTTTTGTTAATAGAATCATTCTAATAGTAGTTCGTTTAAAACGTCTTTGGCGTGGTAGCGGTAAATCTTGAAAAGTAAATCCATTCAGAGTTTTTAATTTTTCAAGATTTTTTAATTTAAGTTCATTGTTAATAAACCTAGTTAAAGTGCGAATACGTTGTGTACCATCTATAATTTCTAAACGAGCTAAATCTTCGGATTCTGATATATCAGCAACAAAAATGTAAGGGATTGGTAAACCTAAGATTAAAGATTCAATAAATTTTGATTGTCTATCTTCATCCCAAGACATTTCTCGTTGATAGTCTGGAATAAACAATTCATTTTCATCTTCATCTCTTCCATCTAAATATTTTTGAATAATTACTTCTATGGGGTATTCTAAAGTGTTATAGTCAACACGCTTTGTTTTATCACGAATATCTATTTCAGCATTTTCTTTTTGTTCATCTGTAATTCTTAATTGAGTTACCATAATTTGAAAAATTTTTTGCTAAGTTTTAGAATAGAGATTTTCTATTAAGTTAAATATAACCAAATTTTACCACTGAGCTAAGCTAAAAGTGAGTTTTGAAAAAATCCCCCTAATAATAAACATCTGGTGGGTCAACACCCACCAGAATTAAACTATACCAATAAAGCTTGTTCCTCCTTAGTAATCACTCGTCCTTCATCTTCAAAACCAGCGATTTGATCGAAGTTCAAATACTGATATAAATCATCAGCAAAAGGATTAATCTTCTTCGCCACAATATCTAAATATTCTTGCACTGTGGGAATCCTACCCAACAGCGCACAAACTGCGGCTAATTCAGCTGAACCAAGATATACCCGTGCATCTTTACCCATGCGATTATTAAAGTTGCGGGTAGAGGTAGAAAATACTGTTGTGCCATCAGCAACTCGCGCCTGATTTCCCATACACAAACTGCATCCTGGCATTTCTGTCCTAGCACCTGCCGCCCCAAAAACGCTGTACACACCTTCTTCTTTCAATTGATGTTCATCCATGCGTGTTGGTGGTGCTATCCATAGGCGAGTTTTCACCTCTCCTGCACCTTCCAAAACTTGAGCTGTGGCGCGATAATGACCGATATTTGTCATGCAAGAACCAACGAATACTTCTTGCACTGGATCATTTGCAACTTCCGATAACAATTTCACATTATCGGGGTCATTGGGAGCTGCAACAATTGGTTCTTTAATTGTGTTCAAATCAATTTCAATGATTTCGGCATACTCGGCATCTGCATCGGCTGCTAATAATACGGGATTTGCTAACCATGCCTCCATTTTGGCAATTCGTCGTAGCATAGTACGCTCATCGTGATAGCCCCGTGCGATCATATTTTTTAACAGTGCAATGTTAGAACGCAGATATTCAGCAATTGTTTCTTGACTAAGCTTAATTGTACAGCCGGCACAAGAACGTTCTGCGGAAGCGTCGGTGAGTTCAAAGGCTTGTTCTACTTTTAAGTCTGGCAAACCTTCAATTTCCATAATCCGTCCAGAGAAGATGTTTTTCTTATTTTGCTTCTCTACTGTTAGCAATCCTTTTTGGATGGCAACATATGGAATGGCGTTAACAATATCTCGCAAGGTGATACCGGGTTGTAATTCACCTTTGAAACGTACCAAAACTGACTCCGGCATATCTAAAGGCATGACACCTAAAGCTGCGGCAAATGCGACTAAGCCAGAACCAGCGGGGAAGGAAATACCCAAGGGGAAACGTGTGTGAGAGTCGCCACCAGTTCCCACGGTGTCGGGTAACAGCATCCGGTTCAGCCAAGAGTGAATGATGCCATCACCGGGACGGAGGGCGACGCCGCCACGTTGGGCGAAAAAGTCTGGAAGTTCGTGATGAGTTTTGATATCAACTGGTTTGGGATATGCAGCGGTATGACAGAAGCTTTGCATTACTAAGTCTGCACTGAAACCTAGACAGGCGAGTTCTTTTAATTCGTCGCGGGTCATGGGGCCTGTGGTATCTTGGGAACCAACGGTAGTCATGATTGGCTCACAGGATGTACCGGGACGTACACCGGATAATCCGCAGGCTTTGCCGACAATTTTCTGCGCTAGGGTGTAGCCTTTGCCTGTATCAGTTGGTTGTTGGGGACGGATGAAGACGGTACTGGGTTCTAAGTCGAGTGCTTGCCGAGTTTTGTCGGTGAGGGTACGCCCAATCAGTAGGGGGATACGTCCGCCGGCGCGGACTTCGTCGAGAATGGTGTCGGGTTTGAGGGTAAAGGTGGAAATGACTTCGCCAGCAGCGTTGGTGATTTCGCCTTTGTAGGGATGGATGGTAATCACCATGCCCGTTTCTAACTTAGTAACATCACACTGGATAGGCAAAGCACCGGCATCTTCAGCGGTGTTGAAAAAGATCGGCGCGATCGCACTACCTAAAATATACCCCCCGGCGCGTTTGTTTGGTACAAAAGGTATGTCATTTCCCATATGCCACAGTACTGAGTTGATGGCAGATTTCCGGGAGGAACCTGTGCCAACCACATTACCTACGTAAGCAACAGGATGTCCTTGCTGCTTTAACTTGGCAATAGTTTCTAAGCTTCCTGGTTGCCGTGACTCTAGCATTGCCAGGGCGTGTAAGGGAATATCGGGACGAGTTGTGGCGTGGGTGGCGGGGGATAAATCGTCGGTGTTAGTTTCACCAGACACTTTAAAAACGGTGACGGTGATGGCTTCTGGTACTGTTGCGCGACTAGTAAACCATTCAGCCTCTGCCCAAGAGTCAATTACCCGCTTGGCGAAAGGATTAGTTTTCGATAGTTCTAAAACGTCGTGAAAAGCATCGTACACCAGCAAGATTTTACTTAAAGCGGTGGCGGCGTATGCTGCAATTGGTTCTTTACCTTGTCCACCCATCACCAAGGGTGTTTCGGAGGACGCCGATACGGATACGGTGGGAAATTGCAATAAATCGATTAAAGCTTGCACATTGTAACCGCCAACCATAGTCCCCAGCAATTCTACCGCTTCGATGGGCGAAATTAAGGAGCTGGTAACTTCCTCCTTGGCAATGGCGGTTAGAAATCCGGCTTTGACATAAGCAGCAGCATCAACACCAGGGGGAATGCGATCGCGCAATAAATGCAATAATACATCTTCCTCACCCTCTGGCGGGTGTTTCAATAATTCACACAACTCTGATGTTTGTTTTGCATCCAAAGGCAAGGGAGGAATCCCTAGTGCTGCTCTTTGGGTGACGTGTTGACGATATAATTCCAGCATTCTGAACTCCAAATATCTTGTTGGGGACTGGGGATTGGGGAGATGAGGGGGATGAGGGAGACGCGGGGACGCGGGGACGCGGAGAATAATCAATAATAAATGACGAGTGACAATTCTCAATTCCCAATTCCCCAATCCTACTTTAAGTTTTTTGTCTGGCAAGGACTTATAATTATCACTGTATAGCCATTTTTGCCAATAAATGCTGTTTGCAAATAATTCTCTTTTCTCATGTTTTAACTTGTTTGTGTGTCTATTTATCAGATAATATATTTCACCTGTTGGCTGCGTCACGTTCATAATTGTATATGTCTAAAACCTACACAGTAGAAATTCATCACCAAGGCAAAATTCATACTTTGCAAGTTCCGGAAAACGAAACGATTTTATCAGTTGCAGATGCTGCTGGTTTAGATTTGCCAAGTTCTTGTCATGCAGGTGTTTGCACCACTTGTGCTGGTCAAATAACTGAGGGAAATGTAGATCAGGCTGATGGCATGGGTGTGAGTCCAGAACTGCAAAAGCAAGGATATGTATTGCTTTGTGTAGCTAAACCACTTTCTGATTTAAAAATTGCAACTGAGAAAGAAGAAATTGTGTATCAATTGCAATTTGGTAAAGACTAATAATCAGTATAAAAGGCAATTGTTGATAACTGATAGATAATTTCAGCTATTTTCAAAACAGTTACCCACGGAAAAGTCCCACAACCAAATATAAAAAATGTATCTTTCCCTACTCCCCACTCCCCACTCCCTACTCCCTTTTTCTAGTTAGCAAACAAATAGGATTGACTACAATGACAACTCATTTTATTACCGCAGAAATTGACCTGCAAGCAACTCCTACCGAGTTAGAAAAAGCAATCGAGGCAGAACTGAAAAAGCAGGGTGAACCTTTACGTTGGGCGATTACCTCAGTTGATATTGAACAACAAAAGGCTGCTGTTGAAGCTGTTGTGACTAAAAAATAGTCATTAGTTATTTGTCAATTGTCATTTAGCGATCTTCGCAGCGCTAGCGACGTAGGAGCGTCACCCATAGGGTCATTTGTTCTTGACTTTTGACTAATATCTAGAATCAAGAAATTTGTGAATCAACATCCATACACTGCTATCTTAATTGTACCAACTGGTATTGGAGCTGCTATTGGCGGTTATGCTGGGGATGCTTTACCAGTGGCAAGAGTCATAGCACAGGTATGCGATCGCCTGATTACTCACCCCAATGTCCTCAATGGTGCAAGTTTATATTGGAATATCCCCAACTCCTTCTACGTTGAAGGCTACGGGCTTGATAAATTTGCCGCTGGATATTGGGGTTTACGCCCCGTTCGCAGCAACAAAGTAGGTTTACTTTTAGACAAAGGTATTGAGCCAGAGTTACGGCTGCGACACTTGCAGGCAGCCGATGCGGCTCAAGCAACTCTCGGTTTGACCATAACTAAATATGTAACTACCGATGCCCTATTAGACGTAGAACTACGTATGTCAACATCGGGAGCGAGTTGGGGAACAATTGGCAACCCAGATAGCTTGTTGCGGGCTGCTGAGATTTTAATTGAGAAAGAGGGGGCAGAGGCGATCGCAGTTGTTGCCCGCTTCCCCGATGATATAGATGAAGCAGCAGTACAAAATTATCGCCTCGGAAAAGGTGTCGATCCCTTAGCAGGCGCAGAAGCCGTAATTAGCCATTTAATAGTGCGAAACTTCCAAATTCCCTGCGCCCATGCTCCTGCACTTTCTCCAGCGCCCCCAGATCCTAATTTATCTCCTCGTTCCGCAGCCGAAGAATTAGGCTATACTTTTTTACCAAGTGTCCTTGTCGGCTTGAGTCGCGCACCAAAATTTCTTATAGAGAAACAATTATTCACATCTCTACAAGAAGATATTTGGGTAGATCAAGTAGATGCGGTGATTGTGCCTGCCAGCGCCTGTGGTAGCAGTGCTTTACTGAGTTTAAGCCAAAAGCAATGTCTAATAATTACAGTAGAAGAAAATAAAACTCAGTTACAAGTTACTGCCCCAGCGTTGGGGATCAAATCCATGCAGGTAGACTCATATTTGGAAGCAATAGGTGTCTTGGTAGCACACAAAGCAGGCATCAATCCCTCTGCCCTCAGTCCCAAATTATTATCTTAGTCATTGGGAATTGGGAATTGTCATTTGTGATTCTCCGCGTCCCTGCGTCTTTGCGTCTTCCCCAGTCACGCCAGTTCGCTCAACGGAGGACGCCTCCGCACGCGACTGGCTCCCCAGTCCCCATTCCTCCAAAACCCGTGGTTGAACAAAAAAAGCAAGACCCAGAAATGCCATATCTAACACGCTTCCAAGTACTTGGGGCGATGGGAGCGACTGCCATAATTTTTTTGATAGTCGCTAAATTGTCGTTATACTTTGGTAACTTTCCCTTATTTTCCTGGCGTTGGGATCAAAAAGCGCTGCTGTGGGGCATAGGGTTAGGATTCATCATTACTGCTTTGAGTGGTGTAGCTTATCGCTTGTCCCCTCCTTACCGCAAAAGTGCAGATTACTACCTAGAAATAGTACTAAAGCCACTGGCTTTACCAGACTTAATTTGGCTGGGATTATTACCTGGTTTAAGTGAAGAATTATTATTTCGAGGTGTGATGTTGCCTGGTTTAAGTGAAGAATTATTATTTCGAGGTGTGATGTTGCCTGCTTTGGGTTCTGATGATGTAGCTGTGATTCTATCCAGCCTTTGTTTTGGCATCTTGCACCTCAGTGGTTCTCAACAATGGCCTTATGTAATTTGGGCAACAATCATCGGCGTAATCCTGGGATATAGCACTTTGCTCAGTGGTAACTTATTAGTGCCGATTCTCGCTCACATAACTACAAATTGGATTTCTAGCTGTTTGTGGAAAATATGGCGGTTATCTGGTGTTAAGAGCTAGTATTCGGCACATAGAGGTAATGCTAAATTGACGGAAGAATCTATTAAAATCATTGTTTTTCATGCACATGTTTACTTCAGTTCAGTAAGTTTTGACGCAGCTTCAAGGGTACGTGAAGGATTGGGTGCAAGGTTTGATGTTCAACTCGGACACTGGCATCATCAGCCCATTGGGCCCCATCCACAACCGATGTACCAAGTGACGTTTTCAAGCGAACAATTTGGTAAAGTTGTCCCCTGGTTAATGCTGCATCGTGAAGGATTGGATATTCTTATCCATCCTTTGACAGGTGACGATGTGGCAGATCACATGGACAATTCCTTATGGCTAGGAGAGAAGTTAAAGCTTGATGTCGAGTCTCTCAGAGCTGGTTAATGCTTCGACTTCGCTCAGCAACTATTCCCTGTTCCCTGTTCCCTATCTGTTTCAAACGAGATGGAGGTTGCTCGGTATTAATTTCAACCGTAACCTCCAGGTATGGAGCAATTACAGTTATGCGGATTGGTATTTTCGCAAAAAGGGAACAGGGAACAGTGCCAGCGTAACGCACTGCGGTAGGGCTTATCGTTAAAATCTCTCCGTGTCCCCGTGTCCCCGCGTCCCCGCGTCCCCGTGTCCCCGCGTCAGTCTATATCGTTTTCAGGCGGACATGATATTCTGGCGTGGCAAGCTTTGAATGTTGGGAGAGATTTTAAAGTTTATTTAGCGCTAAAGCGCAACTACGAACATTTTCTATGACAATGATTAGAAGTAAGCCGGAATAGTTATCTAAGCTACTCATGAGCCAAAGTTCTCAAAATACCCCTTTCTCACGTAAATCTGTTCAATCATATTTCCATTGGTTTTATGCTTTTTGGAAGTTTTCTCGTCCGCACACAATTATTGGTACTACTTTGAGTGTGCTGAGTTTGTATTTTATTGCTGTAGCTATTAATCATAGTTATGATTATCTACTATCTCTTCCTAATTCCCTATTTCCTGTTTTGGGAACGTGGATTGCTTGTTTATGCGGCAATGTCTACATTGTGGGGTTAAATCAATTAGAAGATATTGAAATTGACAAGATTAATAAACCTCATTTACCTTTGGCATCGGGAGAATTTTCCCGCAAAACAGGGTTATTGATTGTAGTAATTACTGGCATATTAGCTTTAGTTATAGCTTGGCTATGTGGCCCATTTTTGTTGGGGATGGTGGCTATTAGTTTGACGATTGGTACGGCTTATTCTTTACCACCGATTCGCTTGAAGCAGTTTCCATTTTGGGCTGCACTATGTATTTTTTCTGTGCGGGGCACAATTGTTAATTTAGGGTTGTATTTCCACTTTAGTTGGGTGTTGCAACAAAGCCAATCAATCCCGTTGGTGGTGTGGATATTAACTTTGTTTATTTTGGTATTTACTTTTGCGATCGCTATCTTTAAAGATATCCCCGATATGGAAGGCGATCGCTTGTACAATATCTCTACTTTTACTATCCAACTCGGCCCACAAGCTGTATTTAATCTTGCTCTTTGGGTAATCACTGTTTGCTATCTGGGAATGATTATAGTCGGTTTGCTACGTGTTGCTTCGATTAACCCTGTATTTTTGATCATTAGCCATTTATTATTGCTGGTAGGGATGTGGTTTCGGAGTTTGGCGGTAGACTTAGAAGATAAAAGTGCGATCGCTCAGTTCTACCAATTCATTTGGAAACTGTTTTTTATCGAATATCTGATTTTTCCTCTCGCCTGCTTTTTAGCTTAAAACCATGCTAGAAACCTTTTCTCTCAGTTCTGTTATTGCTGCGATCGTAGTCGTTTTTAGTTTGGCAATTCTCGGCTATTTCGCTTGGAAAACCTTAATTACCTCTGATTTGTTTCAAAAAGGAGTCAATCTCTATCAAGCAAAAGATTACGCAGGTGCAGAGATAGTTTTTCACAAAGTTATCTCGCTTAACTCCACTAATGATGTGGTTCGCTTGCTATTGGGAGATGTCTTATACCAGCAAGGCAAAGTAGAAGCAGCAACAGAATTATTTCAAGAAGTAATTCGCCGCAGTCCCAAAAATCCTGATGCATATTTGCGTTTAGCAAATGTTTTAATGCAGCAAGAACGACAAAAAGAAGCCCAAGTCAATCTGTTACAAGCTAAGGATTTACTGCAAAAACAGCGCCAACCTGAAAAAGCTCAGAAAATTAGTCTTTTATTAGATAAAATGAGCGCTAAATCTAGCTAATTTTAATTACGAATTACGAATTACGTTAGCGCAGCGGTAGCAACGAAGGAGCGTCATTACGAATTACGAATTATTTAATGGTTTGTAGTAAGCACTTTAGTGTTTAGAAAATCATAAATAAAGTTCTTACTACGAACTTGATTAGGCTGGCTTCAGAATATCTTTAGACGATTGAGAAGTAGCATCCTCTGTAACTTTTACCACTATTTCTATATTGGTAACTTGTTGCTTTAACCAATCAGCAAACAAGTCTCCAATAATTTTTAGGCGTCGCGATTCGTCTAATTGAGGTTTAATAATTTCTTCAACTGCTATTATATGTACTCCTTTTTGTGTAGTGATTGGTTTCAGAATCTGTGGTGGATTTGCAGCAAAGACTGCTGCTGCTATCTCTGGTCTGAAATCGCTACGAAAACGGATGCCTTGATATCCTCCAGCACGTCTGGTTTCTGCATTTTGGATGTATTGACGAGCAATTTGTTGGAAACTGATTTCGCCTTCTTGTAAGGCATAAAATAGTTCTAAACCTAAGTCTTCATCATCTAATATAACTTCATAGGTGACTGCTCCCATATAATCTAGTTGGTGTGCATAAAAAAATGGTTCAACTTTATCTGCAAATAAGTGATTTGCTAACTTAGCAGACATCAGGTTAATTTGGGCTATTAATTCAAAATCATCTAGCGAAAGATGATATTTTTCTAACCATGTCCAAGTATCTTCTGCTTTGATGAGTTTGTTGGCTAAACGTAAGCTATCTGCTGCTTGTTGCAGTTCTTCTATACTGATTTCAATTCCTGCTTTTTCTATCTCATTTAGAATAAATTGCCGAGTAGCGATCGCTTCTGCAACACTCGGAATTTGACAAGAAAGTTTAACATGATAAAGAATATCTTCAGGAGAAACAGTTAATAATTCCGGCATCATCAATTCCTCCAAATTACTACTCTTGTTTAAGAGAGTTTGTCACCTTTTCCTAACTTTTTAATTATATACCTTTGTTGTATGCAACAAACGCAATCTTAATTGTTTTTATTAGACAAAAAGTATGTCATGAGAATAGATTTTTTAGATAAACTGATGCGGTGTTTAATATGGTTGAAAAGCTCACGCAGAGCCGCAGAGTCGCAGAGAGAAATACGAGAAATAGGAAATAAAATCCCTATTTGCTTTTTTGCATTTGCTGAAATAGACAACAAAAAATAATAAGTTTTTTGTAGGGGTTTAGCAATGCTAAATCCCTACTACTAATATTCATGGTGTTATTATTTCTGAATAGACGAAAATAGGAAAAACTGTTCCCTGTTTCCTGTTACCTGCGATGTACTGAGCGAAGTCAAAGTGTTCGCTTTTTTGATTGATCACTAAAGTTCTAAGCCACCACTTTGCAATTTTTTAAACGGATCTAAGATGAAGTCTACTACCCGACGCTGACGGATAATTACTTCTGCGGTTGCTGTTTGTCCAGGGGTTAAAGAAACGCGTTTGTTAGCGGCTTGGATGTAGGGTTGATCTAAGGTAATATCTAACTCGTAAGTTTCGATGTTGCCTTGGCTATTTTGTTGAACTTTGGAGTTAGGCGCAATCCAACTGACGCGTCCTTGCACTACTCCGTAGTCTTGGAAAGGATAAGCATCAAATTTGAGTTTGACTGGCATTCCTACCTTCAAAAATCCACTGTGTTCGCTGGGCATCTGTGCTTTTACAATCAAAGAAGCGCCTTTAGGTGCGATTTGAGCAATTAATTGCCCTGGTTCGACGACTGAGCCAGGTTTTTGAATAGGTAGCTCGAAAATAGTACCATCAATAGGCGATCGCACTACTCGCTGTTGTAATTGGAGTTTGAAGGCTGTAATTTGGCTACCAGTTTGAGCAATCTCTGATTGCAGATTAGTAATTTGTGTTTGTATGTCTTTAAGCTGTTCCTGATTTTTCAGCACTGCCAGTTTACCAGCCTGCACAACGCTTTGATAGCTGCTTCGCTGTTCTTGTAAGCGAAGTTTTGCTTGTTCTATATCGGCTCGTGCTTGAGTCATAGTTGCTTGATAGCGGTTTAATTCCTCTTGCAAGCGTAATTGAGCTTGTGTAAAATCAGAACTCGCTTGTTCTTGTAGACGTTGGCTTTCTTCTGCTGTCTTTTCCAACTCTACAACTTTAATTTGAGCGATCGCACCCTGTTGTAAAAGTTGCTGATAACGTCCTACTTCTGATGCATCTCTGCTTAAACGACTTTTGGCTAATTTTTGGGCAATTTGGCTGGAATTAATACTTTGTCTAGCTTGTTCTACTAAGGCTAGTTTTTCCAGTTTTTGTAAGTTGTAGCTACTCTGTTTAGCGTCAAGGTTTTGCTGTGCTTGACTAACTTGGGCCATTTTTTCCAATTCTTGAGATTGGTTTTGTTGCCCTTGAATGTTGTTCGTCAGGATAATTTGGTTTTTAAGCAACTCTAATTGTGATAGCCGAGTTTTTAACCCTTCTAGTTTTGTCTGCGTTTGTTGGAGTTCTGCTTGCAAAACATCAGATTCTAGTTCTACTAAAACCTGTCCGGCTTTGACATCTGCGCCTTCTTTGACACTAACTGTGGTGACACTGCTAGTAACTGGACTATCTAGTCTTTGGGTAGCGCCTTTAGGTTCTACACGTCCTCTAGCACTTCCTGTTTCATCAACTTGAGCTAGCATCGCCCAAGGTAAAACGATCGCGGCAAAGCATACCAAAAAATATAATACAGAGCGCGTCCAGACCTTTGGTAAAGCATCTAAAAGTTCTTCGGTACCGTAATACCAATCATTAGACTCAACTGCCGTTTTAGTGCGCGGATAGATATCAGCACTCACATTCTCAAACAGGAGAGATTCATCCTGCTTAGGTGAGGCGAGAGCGTATGATGAACTGTGAGATTGGTTTGACATGGGTTTAAGTAGGAGTAGGGAGTGGGGAGTAGGGAATGGGGAGTAGGGAGATGAGGGAGATGAGGGAGATGAGGGAGATGAGGGAGAAAGATAATTACCCAGTCCCCAGTCCCCAGTCCCCAGTCCCCAATCCCCAGCCTCTCTTACGCTGTTTGAGCGAGCTGTTGCTGGTTGAGATAGAAATAATGACCTTTTTGCGCGATTAGCTGATCGTGAGTACCGCTTTCGATGAGTACGCCACGATCTAAGACTAAAATCAAGTCAGCGTGACGCACGGTGGAAAGGCGATGAGCAATGATCAAGCTTGTGCGTCCTTGCAGAATTTTTTTGAGGTTATTTTGAATAATTCGCTCAGATTCGGCATCTAGGTGACTAGTTGCTTCATCTAAAATTAAGAATGGGGGATTTCCTAGCAAAGCACGAGCGATGGCTAAGCGTTGACGTTGCCCACCAGATAACATGCCTCCACCTTCACCAATTTGGGTTTCATAGCCCAATGGCATTTGCCGAATAAAGTCATCTGCCCCTGCTAGCCGTGCCGCTTCGATAATCTCTTCTAGGGTGGCTTCTGGATGAGCAATGCTGATATTTTCGCGAATCGTTCCACCAAACAAAAAGGTGTCTTGGTCTACAACACCCATCTGAGAACGGAGCGATCGCAGGTAGACACTAGTCACATCTTGGGCATCAATCAACACTTTTCCATCTGTCGCTAGATATAGACCCAAAATCAATTTGGACAAAGTAGTTTTACCAGAACCGCTACGCCCTACAACCGCAACGGTTTGACCAGGCTTAATTTCAAAACTGAGATTTTCTAGGACATTAATATCGCTTTCGGGATGATAGCGAAAGGTCACATTTTCAAAGCGAATGTTACCTTGTAAACTCAGTAATGACTGACGGGATTGATGTTGTAAATCTTCTTCTGGTTCGGCTTCTAAAACATCATTAATCCGCTCTGTAGAAATGATAACTTCTTGCAATTGGTTCCACAAAACTACAAGTCGCTGGAAAGGTCGAATAATGTTGCCAAGCAACATATTGAAGGCAACTAATTGCCCGATTGTTAATTGGTTTTGGATGACTAAATATGCCCCAAACCATAGTAACCCTGTCGTAACTAGTGATTCAATAGCAGAACTGAAAACTTGTAGCTGATTACTAATTATCTGCCCACTAAAGGTTTTTCTGATGACATTGTTTAGTAGTTCTTCCCAATGCCAACGTACTGTTTGCTCAATTGCCATAGAACGAACTGAGCGAATACCCGTGAGGGCTTGAATTAGATAGCTGTTCTCTTTAGCTGAGGCATTAAAAACTTCACGGCTGATGCGGCGTAAGAAAGGTGTAGCAACAAGGGCGAGGATCACAAAAGGCGGTACAATCGCTAAGCTGAGTAATGCCATTTGCCAGCTATACCAAAACATCAACCCTACATAAATAAATACTGTCAGCAAATCTAAAATGATCGATAGTGCTTCTCCTGTTAAAAACCGCTGAATTTTTTGATTTTCTTGAACACGAGAGACAATATCACCAACATAACGCGATTCAAAAAATGCTAAAGGTAAACGAAAGGTATGTTTAATAAAACCTACTAACAACGCTACACTAATACGGTTGGCTGTGTGATCTAATAGATATTGTCGCAATCCATTAATCCCAACACGGAATAATCCAAAAAGGATTAATCCTATACCTACAGCGTTTAATGTCAAGGTACTACCTTGAACAATTACTCTGTCTAATAGTAACTGAGTAAATAGGGGTGTAATTAGCCCAAACAACTGAATCAAAACTGAAGCAACAAAAACTTCTAGCAGTACTTGCGCGTGTGGTTTAATTAAATCAAAAAACTGCCAGAATGGTGTAATTGCTTCTTGGGTTTCCTTTAGTAAAGCTGTAGGTTTTAATAACAGTGCATAACCAGTCCAACCCGCTTTGAATTCAGCATGAGTTAAAGTGCGTTGACCGATCGCAGGATCACCAACAATTACTCGCTGCTTAGTGATCTCATAAACAACGATGTAGTGTTTACCTTCCCAATGCGCGATCGCCGGTAGAGATTGCTGTGCTAATTTATCCAGGCTGGCTCTCACAGGACGGGTAGCAAAGCCAACGCTCTCAGCCGCAGCAGTTAAACCCCGCAACGATGCCCCACTCCGGCCGACGTTGGCAATTTCCCGCAGGTGGTTAACACTAAAGCGCTTACCCCAATAGCGACTAATCATCACCAAACAAGCAGCTCCACAGTCCGAGGCGCTTTGTTGTTCAAAGAATGGATATCTCTTCGTCAAGCGTCCCCACAAATGCCACACCCTCACCGTTGGGTTAGGAAAGTAAGCTTTTTGGATCTTTTGTCTATTTTTCGGCTCCGGCTGGGCTTGGACATTAGGAATCGGGGAGCGTGAAGATAGCAGTGATGCACTCAAAAAATTTTCCGCGTCTTCTTGCCTAGTTCCTGGCTCTTGTTGCCGTTCTTGGAAGTCGATTAACTCGGCTAACTGCGGCCAGTGTTGTAGTGCTGTTTGCCAATCAGCATTTTTCAAACTATAAGCGATCGTTGGTTTTGTGACTTGCCAACTTCCCTGTTGGGGATTGATATAGATGTTACCAGGTGTTACTCTTCGCCCATCAGAGTGTAGCAACTCTCCCTGTCTTAACAACCAAAGCTTAATATCTCTGGTAATTTTGGTATTTAAAGAACCACTCGCCAAATTACGCCGCTCAAACAGAGATAACGCCTTGAACATCTCTTCTGTAGAGCCATTACGCGGAATTAGAGAATTGTGGCAACATAACAGCAGTAAATCCCAAAGTTGAGCGCTGGCTAAAAGGCGAGCCTCCAAAGGAGGAGCTTCGCTAACGCGAACAGTGCCAGATGCATCAATTACATCTAGCAGCACTTCTTGGTTGAGATAGCAAAGCTTTAAGTTTACAGAAGCTCTAGCAACATAAGGACTAAATTCCTCTTCTGGGAATAGAGTCATCTCACCAAATGATCCCCCAGATGATAGGGTGGTGATCAAGTCATTAGAACTATCCAGTAGTCTGACTTTACCGCTCAGAACAATATAAATTCCGGGCGTGGCTGTAGATGCTTGCCAAAACTGCTTTGCTACTGGTGGTTCGATAATCTCCAGCCCTCTAAAACATTTATCGAGATCCTCCTTTGACAAAGACTCACCCAAAACTTGAGTGAGATATTCAGTTAACTGTTGCTGGGAAAACGCTGATGGCATTTTCTTACCTCCAAGACAGTGTGAAGTCTAATTCGTAGTTGATAAATTCGTAATTCGTAATTAAAGACTGTTTGAGACAAGGTCATGTATGAACAAAGGGGAATTAAACCCCAAAATGATGAATTACGAATTACGAATTAGTTAATCTAACTATTGGTCTGAATCAGATTGAATGACCAATGCAGACTAGGTTCGGAATTAGATTGCAAATCGCCGATGGTAATCCCCGCATCCTGAGTTTGGTCAGGTTCTGGTTGATTAATGTTTTTACGCTTGGTAGAAAGTCCCATTTGTTTGAGCAAGCGGTTAATATGGCGATCGCTAATTTCAATAGCGAATTCAGTCGCTAAGTGTTTACTTAACCATTGAGCTGTCCAATGACTAAATGCATAGCCATAATCGCGTGGACTATGGCTGACCAATTCTTTTAAACGCTCAATATATCGATCATTTACTGTTTTGGGTCTGCCTATTGGTCGCTCGTTCCATTTATGCCCCATACCCGCTTCTGCTATACCAATCCAGTATCGTGCCATCTCCTGAGAACAACCTAAAATTTCACAGATTTGGGTTTGAGATTTACCTATGTCAGCCAGCAACATAATTTCAATCCGCCGACGATATTCTGGCTGTAAATTCGCTTGCAAGTTTTTGAGCAGCGCCTTCCGCTGAAAAGACGTTAAAAACTTGCCTTCTTGTGAATCGAGATTCTCAAAAGCTATGTCTTGACCGGAATAATGTGACATAATTTTTACCAGTTGCCGTCAACTGTAAAATGTGGATAAATGTTTCCATTGCAACTATCGCTAAATCTTAATAACTTAAGATTCACAGTTGCAGAATTAATTAGGCATCGTTGGTTAGTTCAATTGGTCACGGCGATCGCGCGACGAAGGGCGAATCCTCTGTTATCGGAGACGCTAACAGCAAACGAGCATCAAAGTTCCACGCCATACCAAAGGTGGCGCTTCGCTACACTTCGCCAAAGCGGCGTTCCTCCCACAGCTTTGGAAATGCGTACTGGCAAAGGTCAGAGCAAATTCCATCAGTAAATATAATTTTTCCTTTGCTCTTACCTAATCCCTTTTACACTTGCAAGCAGTAGTTAGCAACCCGACAAGATACGCAAAAATTTTGCTGTTAAGTTCCACAATGAACAGCAGTAACTGGTAAAGCACCTAAAACCAGTAATACTCACTACATTTGACCTCAATAATTGGACTAACTTTCCTTAAGTCTGATGTGACAATAGTGTTGGTTAAGACCATTCGCCCTTAAGTAATGATCGCAGGAAAGCACATCTGATTTTTCTAATGGTTCTTATTTTGAGGACTTGAGTGAACTCTACAATACAGGTTTATAGGTCAACCTTCAAAGTAAGGTAGTTAAGTCTTAATTACTAAAAATAGGTTGAACCTTCTTTCATGAATTGGAACCTAAGAGCAGTCAAGGTCAGGTATAAGTGTAAATCTACTTCTTACATTAGCCTAAAATTAGCTATATTCTCATCAGCAGATAGAGAGAAATAAAAAACTCTCTGATAGAGAAGCTTAGCTAATAAGTGACAGTTACTCACTGTTTTTTTCATGCACTGTTATTTATTTATTTAAAAATTCTCCTACATCTAGTCAAAGGTATTGACAGAAACTAGAAATATTCATCAAAAAATAATGATAATTTTACAAAAAATTTATAATTATTCTGTAAACGAAAATAATTACTTTATCTATTAAAAATTTTTAGTGAATGAAAAATTTGTCTTGAGGATTTCTTATGATTAAAATTTTTAGTAAACACAAAAAATATTGATAGCATTAATTAATTAAACCTCTATCCCAAGAAGTATAACTTGATATTTATTAATCTCTAACATATATGTAATATAAGTATCCATCTAGAGGATGAAAATAATCAACTTTTTGCCTAAGTTTGGTAAAAGGGACAGGGGGAGGCTGACAAGTGTAGATTTTTAATATTTTGCGTTTTGATCGACGCGGAGACGGGGAGACACGCAGATGCGGAGAATAATCAATTACAAATGACGTTAGCGTAGCGTTAGCGAGTCCGCGATAGTGTTAGCGAAGCGGTAGCGATAGCGTAGCGTAAAGCCTGCGGCATAGCTTCGCTTA
>NZ_JCACKM010000047.1:0-48040 GCF_059505385.1 Desmonostoc vinosum | reverse complement strand
AGTCATCTACTACGTCAAACCACCCTCTGCTACTTGGGGCGCGTCCAACTGCGATTGTCATTAGAGAAATCTCCAAAGGTTTATAAGTACAGGTTTTATCTGTATTATAGATAGCGATTTTTTAGCCATCCATAAGCAGAAAAACAACCGGATTATTAATCCAGTTTACAATTTTTTACTTTCTCTAATCATATTAAGTCAAAATCGTTAATTTTTCTAGGGGTATTTGTGATAAAACTTAACTTTTACTACTTATGGCAGATGAGAATACCAGTCAGTCAGCAGGAGTTACTCAGTGCCACGTCCTTGTTGACTCATTTCCCTGAAACCCACCAGCGGACGCTAAAATGAGTTCTACAGTTAAATTTGATTAATGTTAAATGTTTACCATTGACCTAAGCATCAAAAACACTGCTTTCCCTATTTCAGTACAACGTAAGTCAACTGAGGATGCGGAAGCTGTCTATCAGCTACTTTTGGCAGCGATGCGTTCTGGAAATCCTGAAATCGTGGAATTAAAGTGCGAGGGCAAGACAGAGAAAAAAATTGCTGTCCGCGCTAGTGAAATTTCTGGAATTCAGATTATTCAAAAAGATGGCGTAACCACTAGTAGTGGTAGACCACCTGGCTTTTTTGCTGTAGCTGCTGAGTGAGCAAGGTTTACAAATGGCGGAAGTGGGCATTGAGGTAAAAAATTTAAACTTCAGCTGGCCTAATGGTGAGATAGCGATCAAATCTTGCTCTTTAGAAGTGCCTAAAGGTGAGTTTTGGATGCTCTTAGGTACGAATGGCAGTGGCAAATCAACACTACTGAGACTGTTAGCAGGATTGTTAGTTCCCCAATCTGGAGAGATTCGGGTTTTACATCCTATTGGCTTTGTTTTTCAAAATCCAGATCACCAATTGGTGATGCCAACTGTTGGCGCTGATGTAGCTTTTGGATTGGTGGAAGAAAAACTACCACCTGCTGTGGTGAGAGCAAGAGTTGAGGAAGCACTGGGAGCAGTGAATTTGCTTGCCCTGCAAAAACGCCCTATTTATGCGCTTTCTGGAGGACAAAAACAAAGAGTTGCGATCGCTGGTGCGATCGCGCGTCGCTGTGAAGTCTTACTATTAGATGAACCCACTGCTTTACTAGATCCTGATAGTCAACTAGATTTGGTAGCTGGTGTCCGCCGTCTCGTTAAAAGTCGTGGGATCACAGCCCTATGGGTGACGCATCGATTAGATGAGTTGAATTACTGTGACGGTGCTTTTTTGCTAGAAAAGAGTACTTTAGTTGATTGGGGTGAAGCTCAACGCCTTAAGCAACGGATGATGGAGGTGGATGATGAAGTCTCTTAAGGTAATCACCAAACCTGACTCTTGAATTGTCTACTCACGAAAAATTGATTTTGATCAAAAGCAATGCGTCCTTTCCATCAAGACGTGTTGCTTTTTTATGCCGAGGGCTTTTGTGTCTATTCAGTTCAATTGGCCACCCTCGACAGACAACGCTGCTCCAGCGGAACTCGCTGAAGCTATAAGCATTTAGAACAGAAAACGGGAATGTGCGACTTGTTTCTAGGTAAACAAATAGCCTATGGTCATCCATCGCAGTCTAAACAAAAGTGTGATTGAGACCTCTGTCTTGGGGTAAGTTTTGTCAGCATATGGGAATTTTTTGTTCTTTGTAACATAGTGTTACAGAGAATGCATCAATTACTATAAAACTTATGAATGAATTTTGTTAACTCTAGAAAATTTGTGATTGAAAACCATGCCCCCCTCTTCATCTCAAGCCGTTTTACTGGTAGACGGCTACAATATAATAGGCGCTTGGCCTTGCCTCAAGAAAACCCGTGATAGCGCTGGGCTTGAGGCGGCACGTTGGGAACTTGTAGAAGCAATGACGGGTTACAGTGCGTTTCAAGGTTATGTAACTCAAGTGGTCTTTGATGCTCAGTATCAAAACGGTTCTAGCAATAAAGAGATTATTAATGAACTACTAACAGTTCATTACACTGATTATGGACAGACAGCAGATACTTATATTGAAAAAGCCTGTGCAGCTTTACGCCAGCAGGTAGCCCTGTCATTAATTTCTCGCGTGATTGTTGCGACATCAGACCGGGCACAGCAGCTAATGGTGCAAGGGTATGGGGCTGAATGGCTTTCGGCTCAACAGTTGTGTGGCGAAGTGGAAGCTACAGTTTGTCGGATGCGCCACAAGTATCAAACACGGAAACAATCTAAAAGTCGATTTTTAGCTAGTGCTATTGACGCTAAGGCACGACAGCGTTTAGCAGAACTACGAATGGGATTACAGTAAATGCTAGCTTTTAAAAGCTCAGTAGGAGTTAAACAGAGGGGTCTGGCTGCAAAAATTCTAGAGTTTGGCATCTGTGGAAAAAAGATTTGCGAAAGTACTTGCCATATTGCATTGGTTGGGGTTAATATTATAAATTGTGAGCGTTCCTCAGTAGCTCAGCGGTAGAGCGATCGACTGTTAATCGATTGGTCACTGGTTCGAATCCAGTCTGGGGAGTTAAGTGAAAAATCAAAGATAAAATTAAGTCATCTCAAGCTTTATTCTTCAGAATTTAGCTAAATATGACCATTAATCTATCTTTAATATTTCTTAATGATACAGATAATGTGTGTTATGGGCGATCGCTTTTATGGGTTCGCTGTTACCTGGTACATTGGCATTGATGCAGCGAAATCATCAACTAGCGTTGCAAGTCAGACAGTTACTCTGATTGGATAACAGGTATTTGTCCTGTTCATGGGAGGGCTACAATGAATAAATTTTTGCACAATATAATATCCAGTTTGCCTGTAACAATTATGCTACTGATGACAGATGCATCATTAACTACATCAGTTAGTGCTAACGAATTACAAAGAACAGTTGATAGTTCAATTAACCCAAGAGAGCCAAACTTTTTTAGTCAGGGTAGAGAACAACTAGAGAGAGAAATTCAACTTCTGCTGCGAAGAAGTCGTCATTCTTCAGATAAACCTTTAAAAATTAGCCCTAAGCAGCAGATACAAGAGCAGCTATCGCCACTAGAAAATCCTTCTAAGTTGCAGGAATTGCCAAATCCGAATCAATCAATTGATCAATGACAAATAGTAAAGACGCGTCAAAATGATTAGTGACTCGTCATTGTACACGCGAATTAGCAAACTTCTTGCATAAATATTTTTTGTCGGGCTACGCCCCGCTTCTCTACGAGACGCTTCGCGAACGCTAACACGCAGAGGCGCAGCGAAAAGTTCTGTTCGCGTAGCGTCTCCGTCAGGAGAAGGAGGGTTTCCCTCCGTAGGAAACTTTTCAAGACAGAGGCGCAGAGAAGAGAACGCAAAGAAGGACTTTTGCAAGAGGTCTAGTAATTAAAGCGATCGCAAAGCGCTAAAAAGCTGTTTAATGATTTTTGATTGTGATCGTACTACTCAAAGTGATCTACTATAATTCTGGTCGCAATCAAAACACCCCGCCGCGATGACAGTTGCATCAACAAATGATCGCTTTCAACCCATAAACCTTTTTGACTACGAACAGTTAGCAAAAAAGCATCTGTCTTTAATGGCGCTTGATTATTACAGCAGTGGTGCTTGGGACGAAATTACCTTGCGAGATAATCGTGCGGCCTTTGAACGAGTCAAGTTACGGCCTCGGATGCTCATTGATGTGAGCGATCGCAACCTCAATACCTCCATTTTAGGACAATCTCTGCAACTACCTTTACTAATTGCACCGATGGCTTTTCAATGTCTGGCTCATCCAGATGGAGAAGTTGCTACAGCATTGGCGGCGGCATCAGCTGGTGTAGGCATGGTTTTGAGTACAATGGCAACCAAAAGTATCGAAGAAGTAGCGGTTGCATGTCACGACTATTCAAATTCTCTGCGCTGGTTCCAACTTTACATCCACAAAGACCGAGGATTAACTAGTGCTTTGGTAGAAAGAGCCTATGCAGCAGGTTATAAAGCACTTTGTCTGACTGTTGATGCTCCTGTTTTGGGACAACGAGAACGAGATAAACGTAATGAGTTTGTCTTGCCACCAGATTTACATCTTGCTAATCTCACTAGCATATCAGGATTAGAAATATACCACCAAAAAGGTGAGTCTGGATTGTTTACCTATTTTGCAGAGCAACTAAACCCAGCAGTAACTTGGCATGACTTAGAGTGGTTACAGTCTTTATCTCCATTACCTTTGGTACTTAAAGGAATTCTGCGCGGGGATGATGCTGTGCGTGCTGTAGATTATGGAGCCAAAGCGATCATAGTTTCTAATCATGGTGGTAGACAACTTGATGGTGCGATCGCTTCTTTAGATGCCCTAAGTGAAATCATAACAGCCGTTGATGGTAGGGTAGAAGTCCTCTTAGATGGTGGTATTCGTCGTGGTACAGACATTCTCAAAGCTTTAGCATTAGGAGCAAAAGCAGTACTAATCGGGCGTCCTATTCTGTGGGGACTCGCAGTTGCAGGAAAAACAGGTGTTTCCCACATTATTTCAATTTTAAAAACTGAGCTAAGCGTAGCAATGGCACTCAGCGGCTATGCCAAGGTACAAGATATTGACTTAAGTTTAGTGTCGCAAAATCATTTAGATATAGTATAATAGGAAAGTTGGGTATCAGGGCGGGTGGCGAAACTGGTAGACGCACCACACTCAAAATGTGGCGACCTTGCGGTCATAGGAGTTCGATTCTCCTCCTGCCCACTAAAAAAACTGATATCTATAAGCCTATCAGAATAACTACTAAGTACAAGAGAGGGTGCAGAATATGCGTTTGAAAAGATGGGAATCACCCCGTAAAGAGGGTAGAAATGATAAAGGTAGAGGCGGTTCTGCTAGAAAACGACAACTCAAAAAACAAAGACAAATGCTACGTCGAAAACTGAAGGAAAGTAACAAATCATACATTGATATTAATAATCAACAGGGGGAAGAAAAAGTTTTCTTCCCCCTGTTTTATGGGGATTGCTCTTGTTGAAAAAAATAAAAATCGCGTATTACACAATACAGAAACTAGTTTAAATGTGTAGTAAACAATATCAAATATAAAAAAAAATTATTGTCTTAACTTACAAAAAATAGTAAGTTAAATCTAATTTGTTTAACTAATGATTACCTGTCAAAATCAACGCTAATTTAAACTAAACTTATCAAGTAAGTATTTACGTACTACAATCTACTGCTTGACTAGACAAAGGTCATATTGTACTGTATGCCTATTTATTAGTAGCATAAATAACACTATAAAAAATGGATGTTTGTAGTACTTAATAGTAGTTTGTAGCAATTGTAATGTTTACATGAACCAATTGAAAATTAATTATGAAGTAAGCATGAATTTTATTAATGAGCGTCTGAAATGTCTTGGTTAAACCAGTAAAGTAAGATACAGTAACAAATAATTCTAGTATTACCGGGAAAGCCAAAGATATACTGAGAAGACTGCTGTATCTCCATGTGTTAACTTCTGACAATGACACAAGTATAAGAAGTCGGGAACCATCCCAACTGACTCTTTGAATATTTGCAATAGTCTAAGTAATCTGTGGATTCTTTTCTTGGACACAAGGAGTGATTTATGGTGGGAAGAGTGTTTCTACCTACTCAAAAAGTGCTTGATTTTCCTATTACTGCCTTACGCTTTGACGAACAGATACAAACAATACTGAAGTGGGCGAATACCCATGAAAGTAAAACTGTGTGTGTAGCCAATGTACACATGCTTATGGAAGCTCATAGGAATCCGGATTTTGCCAATGTATTACGAAATGCAGATTTGGTTACTCCTGATGGGATGCCTCTTGTGTGGATGATGCGAAAAATGGGGGCGCGTTACCAAGACCGTGTCGCTGGAATGGATATTTTCCTTGTTTTGTGTCAGCTAGCTCAAACACAAAATCTCAGTGTTTTTTTTGTAGGTTCTCAAACAGAAATTCTTTCTAGAATGAGAAAAAGGTTAGAGAAAGAATTTCCTCAAATGAAAATTGCAGCAATGGAACCTCTACCCTTTCGACCTATAACAGAAATAGAAGATGAAGCTTTGACTGAAAAGATTAATTCCAGTGGTGCTGGTATCGTGTTAGTATCCTTGGGATGTCCAAAACAAGAAAATTGGATGGCTCAGCATCAAGGTAAGATCCAAGCTGTAATGATTGGAGTAGGCGGAGTTTTTCCAGTTTACGCAGGAATCCAAAAGAGGGCACCCCGTATAGTTCGAGATTTAGGGTTTGAATGGCTATATCGCTGGCTTCAAGAGCCACGTAGGCTCTGGCATCGGTATGTAACAACCATTCCCCCCTTCATTTTGCTAGCTCTCAAACAACTATTGATGTCTAGCTATTTTGGCAACTTTTTTCAAATTCGAGAAAGAAGCTTGCGATCGAAAGTCGAATAACCAAACTGACTGAAAATTTACCTTCCATTCATTGCTCAAAAACTCAGTATTGCATACCTTATGCAGTATAATCTAGCGTAGCTTTGCAATAAGACTTCCATCTTCCAGCAAATATCCTAATAATCAAGATTAAGTAGCACCAAAAAATTGAATACTAACCACATAAGTCAGATGACTAAATAGAAGCTTCAGATTGTCCTTGCATCTCAGTCTTGAAAAAAGACTGTGAACAAATTCTTGATGTTTTTGCATCAGTTTTCAGTAAAACCAAAAGCTAGTGAAGTGATATGACACTACTATTGCCGAGAAGCTACCAAGCTATAAACGTCTTTTAGATTAGATGCGATAACTGTTAGCTTTGTGGACTTCACGGAACTAAATTATGGGTAAACCAATCAATAACAGCAAAAATTCATTGACAAGCCGAATAACACCCAGAGTGGTGTATCGACCTGAAAGTCGAATGAGACACCCATTTCAACTATTCAAAGAAATGTGGCAAGACTTGTTAGCATCACGAGAGTTAGCTTTGCGTCTTTTGATACGGGATATTAGGGCTAAATACCGTCAGTCACTATTGGGAGTTTTCTGGGCATTTATACCTCCAGTCATTTTAGCTGCTGGTTTTACTCTTGCTAAAGGTAGTGGCATTGTCAATTTGGGTAATACAGAGTTGCCTTACCCTGCCTACGTCATGTTTAGCATGACTCTATGGCAAACATTTGTAGAATCACTAAATGGGCCTATCCAAGCAGTCACATCTGCAAAAGCAATGTTAGCAAGAATTAACTTTCCTCGTGAAGCAATAATTCTTGCCAAATTAGGCGAAGTATTTTTCAACTTTGGTATCAAACTAATTTTAATAATTGGCTTGTTTATCTGGTTTAAAATCCCAGTTACCTGGAGTGTAATCTTAGCACCAGTAGCATTAATTCATTTAATATTGCTAGGGACGTTTATTGGTTTGCTGTTAGCTCCTTTAGGAGGGTTGTTCCAGGATATTACACTGGGAATTACTCTGTTTACTGGACTTTGGTTGTTTATTACCCCAGTTGTCTATCCAGTTCCTGATAACGGAGTATTTGGCACAATTGTTAGATTCAATCCTGTTACACCTTTGTTGGTAACAACAAGAGAATTAGCAACAACAGGTGTGATATCAGATCCTCAAGGATTTTGGGTAGCGAGTCTATTAACGGTATTAGGATTGCTTCTAGCCTGGATTGTTTATCGCTTAGCAATGCCCTTTGTAATCGAGAGGATTAGTTCATAGTCATGATCAGTATTAATGAGCAAGATATTATAGCGATGCCGCAAAGTAATGAAAATGATATTATTCTTTCTGTTAATGGAGTTTCCAAAAAGTTTTGTCGGGACTTAAAGCGGTCTTTGTTATATGGTGTTCAAGATATTACCTCCGAGTTGTTAGGGTTGCGAGAAAAGAGCGATAAACTACGAGAAAAAGAATTTTGGGCGTTGAACAATGTTAGCTTCCAATTGCGGCGAGGTGAAGCGCTAGGTTTAGTAGGAAAAAATGGTAGTGGTAAATCAACGCTGTTACGAATTATCGCCGGATTAATTAAACCAGATGCTGGTTGTGTAGAAATTAATGGTCGAGTTGCACCATTAATTGCACTAGGAGCAGGATTTAATCCAATTTTGACAGGGAGGGAAAATATTTATGCAAACATGTCAATTTTGGGTTTATCTAAACGAGAAATTGATGAGCGATTTGATGAAGTTATAGAGTTTGCAGAAATTGGAGATGCCATTGATGCACCAGTGCAAACTTACAGTTCTGGAATGGCTGCAAGATTAGGGTTTGCCAGTGCAATACATACTGAACCTGATATATTACTGATTGATGAGGTATTGGCTGTAGGGGATATCAAGTTTAGAGCAAAGTGCTACTCTAAACTGCATGAATTACTTCAACAAGGTACTTCTTTCGTATTAGTTAGCCATCAACCTCACGCAATATTAACTGTATGTAACTCTGCAATTTACTTAATGAAAGGTCAGTTAATTGAGTCTGGAGATACATACTTAATCATGAATCAATATGAAGCGGATTTATTTAATAACAGTGGTAAAAAAGAATTAGGAAGAATATCTTTACCCAAAAAACCTAAAAATGAAAGTTTAGGTTTTGATATTGTTTCTATGTTTTTTAGAGATAGTGAGGGAAATACTATCCAATCTCCTGTAAGTGGTGAAATGACAAGTTTATGTATAGAGTATCAAGCTTACAAAGATAAGGAAATTAATGAAGTCTACGTTAGTTTTGTGATTGCAGAGTTAAACGGAGAAAGTGATATTATTCTACGTGTCAGCAGCTTTGATGATGGTGAAGCACTGAGTATATTTTCTGGAGAAAATCAACAAGAAGTCTTTGAATTACAGGTTCAAATGCCATATTTATGTCTGAAACCTGGCTCATACACCATGAAGTTTGTTATAAAAAAGGACTCACTTTACATACTCGATTTTGTTGAATCTTTTAGATTTACAGTAACAGCAAAGGGAGCGATGAGTAAATGTATGTTTTATCAGCCACGAGTATGGAAATCAGTTAGTAAGATAGCCGGACATTTAAGCGATTAGTGAATTAATACCGTATAAAAGCTACAGTGTTTAAGATTCAGTCAGAATGAGAAAACTTGTAACTTGTAAAATTCTGGTAGATGAACTGAGTTTCATAGTTTACTTTATAACTAGAGCTAAACAAAGATATGGAAAGTATAAAGTCATTTACAGATAATAGTTTATCTTTTTATCGGACTACACATTATTTTGAAAGATACGGCGAATTTTACACAGTAGACCAATTTCGAGAATATTGTGATTGGGCTAAGACTAATAATACCAAAGTATATATATTAGGGAATGGCTCGAACACTTTATTTACAGGAAAAAATGTAAAATCCTTAGTCTTAAAGAACAAGTTGATTAAACAAGTAAATGCTTTACCAAACAATACACTAGAAGTTTCTTCATCCGTTTTAGTGATAGATGTATTAAAGTATTGCTATGAAAATCAATTTGAATCTTTTTACTATCTCGCATCAGTACCAGCTACTATTGGTGGAGCGTTAGCAATGAACGCAGGTCGTGGTAAACAGTATCAACTTACTATATATGATTTTGTTGAAACTATTAATTTTTTCGATTTCGAAAGTAATTGTATAAAAACTGTTAGAAAAGAAGAAGTTATAAAAGGATATAGAGAAACAATATTTACTGGAATTAAATCAAGTCTGATATTGAGTGCTACTTTTAAATTTAATAATAAAAGCTTTAAAGAAAACCCTATAATCGAAAGGTGTAAGTGGTCAAAAAAGAATCAAGACAATTCATCTCCTAATTGTGGATCTGTATTTAAGAAAGCTGATTTTCATATATTAAATCGATTTAAAGGTTTTTCTTTTGGGAAAACTGCTTTTTCTTCCAAAACATATAATTGGATATTAAGCAATTCAAGCAGTAGTTTTCCTATAGTTATCTTGATATATTTTGTAAGAATATTACACTTTGTACAAAGGAAAGTAGCTTTACTGGAAGTAATTACTGTTGATTGATAGCTAAATTATGTAGTTTAGTATAGTTGCAAGGAGATAAAAATGAAAGTAGGAATTCTGACATTTCATCATACTACAAATTATGGTGCAACTCTTCAAGCATATGCGTTAATGAAAACTATTGAACGCCAAGGCTATGAGGTTGAAATTATTGATTATAGACCTCATTCTGCTATTCAGTACTATAGGAAGGATATTCAGAAGACTCTAGCGAATAAACGCCAATTGATCAGACCAAAAACCATAGTGTTTTTAGTTAACCTATTAATTAAGCGTTTAAAGATGGATAGTTTTTTAAATTCTCATATAAAATTAAGTCGATATAGAATCCACACAAATATTGAATTAAAAAATTCGGTTATAGATTATCATGTGATAGTAGCTGGTAGTGATCAAATTTGGTGTCTTGATTCATATCGTGGTTTTGACTCTTCATTTTTTCTTGATTTTGTTAATAGCAAAGTTTTTCGTAAAGTCAGCTATGCAGCCAGTGTAAACAACACGAATACTCTTGGCGATCGCCAAAAGGTAATCTGTGAATTAATTAGCGATTTTGATGCTATCTCTGTTCGAGATTCTCATAGTTTACGATTGATTGAAAACGAATGTGGCAGATTAGCAACGCAGGTACTCGATCCTACATTTCTATTTGATTTTAATGAAATTAAAGCAGTTCCTAAGTTGAAACAAAAGTTTCTCTTAGTTTATCATGATGGAGAAATGGAGCCTTATCAAGAATCTTTCATCAAGGCAATAGCCGAAATTGGTAAACTTACAATAATTTCTATTGGTACATTCAAGAAAATAGCAGATAAAAGCTTAATAGCTATTGGAGCTGAAGAATGGTTAGGTTACTTAAGTAAAGCATCATATGTTGTGACAAATACTTATCATGGAACTATATTTGCTATAAAATTTAAGAAACCTTTTAATGTGTTTGCTAACAAATATAAGACTAATAAAATAGGTGATTTACTAGAGAATCTAAATTTAATGAATAGACTCGTAGGAAAAGAGGAATCTAATTCTATTGGTGAAAATTTATTACAACTAGATTACTCTTTAGTTGATGAGAAGCTAGAAAAGGAGATTTTCAGATCAAGAGCTTATCTGTTTGATGCTCTTAAGGACGAAAACGTGCAATTGGAACAATAGGATTTTGAGCTATATATTTCAGATAATAATTCTAATTGAGTTGATACTTTGCTTGAATTCAGTCAAGGAAGTATTTTCTGTAAAATATACTAAACATAGTTCATACGTAGTCAATTTCCCAATATTGTTATTAATGTTTAACTAACAAACTGTATGCTTAAAAACTCATAGCCAGTCAAGCTCATCAACATAGGTTTTGTTAACAGAAGAGTTAAAGTGAATCAATTACTTGAAGAACAACTTGTAAGCGTGATTATACCAACTTACAATCGCGCACATTTAATAAGTGTTTCCTTAAACAGTGCAATTAACCAAACTTACAGAAACTTAGAAATTATTGTAGTTGATGATGCCTCTGTAGATAATACTGAAGAATCCGTAAAATCTATTGGCGATTCCAGGATTCGCTATATTCGTCATCAAATCAATTGTGGAGGCTCAGCTACTCGCAACACTGGCATAGAGGCAGCGACAGGAGAATACATAGCATTTTTAGATTCAGATGATATTTGGGCACCTGAAAAGATAGAGTTACAACTTGCTTCAATTCAGAAACATCCTCATCTAGAAAGAGTAGTCAGCTATACCCAAAGAGTTGTTTGTAGCACATGGATATCTAGCTATGGTGAGTTTTTACTTAATTCTGGAAACTTCCAAATAGTTCCGCTAGCAGGCAAATTGGAGAAAGAAACCATAGCAGAATATTTATTCTGCAACCGTGGACAGATTCAAACCAGTACTCTGATGATGCCGCGATCACTTTGTATAGAAACCCGTTTTCACCCAGGATTGAAAATGCATCAAGACTGGGATTTCTGTTTAAAACTTGAAGCTAATGGAGCAATTTTTACTTTTATCGAAAAACCTCTAACGATTTGGAATGCTGATCCACGAAATGATAGAATATCAAGAATAATTGATTATCAAACATCAGAAAGTTGGATTAGCGATTACCAACCTTTAATTTCACATAAAGCAATTATAGGTTTTAAGTTAATCAAGGTGCTTCCTTTATTAATCGAAAGCGGGGAAAGAAAATCATATGCACAAAAGCTGGCTCTGTACGCTTTAGCCTATAGATTAATATCCTTGAGGAGTTTTAAATATTTTACATATAAGATTTGGAAAATCAAGAGTATAAGACAAAGGTTAAAAATGATATGGAACAATTCATTGGGAAGGCTATTGAAAAAAACTTTTGAATTTTAGTTTTTTGGAGAACAACTGTGAAGTTAACTCTCTGTTAAATGTAATGTATGGTAGCTAACTTTCAAATTCAAACTTAGTTGGTTAAATTTTATGGACTTCAATGTGATAGTAGCATCACCAGTATGGAGCCTAAATGGTGTTAATATCTTCTCAGCCAATTTAGTTCGAGGACTTCGTGAACGTGGCATATCAGCGCATATTCTTTTAACCCAACCTGATAAATACGATCCTAAACCGATGCAGCTCCCATCAGATATTCCCATTGAGAAATTACCAGTGGAAGATAATGATGGCTATGTTGCTCGTTGGTTAGCGATGATCAACTATTTGGAGGAACGCACTCCCTGTATTTACATTCCCAACTATGACTTTGAGCATTCTTGTGTTAGTCCAAAACTTTCTAACCGCGTTGGGATAGTTGGAGTTGTTCATAGCGATGACTCTCAACATTATGAACATGTTAGTCGATTAGGAAAATACTGGGACGCGATCGCTGCTGTTAGCCATACTGTTGCAAAAGGCTCTGAATCAAGGATACATACAATTTCACAAAGAATAGTCACAATTCCAATAGGGGTAGCTATTCCTGATCATCCAACAAAGCGTTCTTTTGATGTCAATGCACCTTTAAAAATACTCTACGCTGGTGTATTTAAACAGTCTCAGAAACGCATTCTTGATCTACCAAAAATTATTACAGCATTATTAGATCTGAAGATTCCAGTTGAGTTGACTCTTGCTGGTGGCGGCCCAGATCAACAGCAGTTAATGGATGCATCCGAGCATTTAGTTAAGCAAGGTGTAATCCGATTTGTTGGAATTATACCTCATGAGAAAATTCCAGAACTTCTTCAGCAGCATGATGTATTTATTATGACTTCTGCTTTTGAGGGAATGCCTAATGCACTGCTTGAGGCAATGGGAAGTGCTTGTGTACCTGTTGTTACCGACATTAAAAGTGGCATACCTGAGCTTGTGCAAGATGGTTTTAATGGATACCTGCTTTCTGTTGGAGACATTCAAGGTTTTGCTAAATGTTTAGCAAAACTGCAACAAGATATTAACCTGCGACAGCAAATGGCATTAAATGCTTATAAGACAGTAGATCAAGGTACATACCGAATTCGAGATATGGTTGAGAGCTATCTTGAATTATTTCGCCGTGTATTACGTGATGCAGAATCTGGTGCTTACTGCCGTCCTCATGGAAGGATACTTCCACCCCCATCTTTACAGCCTATATGGAAACATTATCTACCCCCTGTTGTGCTTAAAGCCGCTAGATATGGGAAGCGTACTTTCCGCAAAGTTGCTCCGTTACAAAGCTAGAGAGACCTATAAATTGCTGTAATTTTAAGTAATAGTGTAATTTATTTGTTTTCTAACTTAGCAAAATAAGTATTTTATAAATGGCTCAAACTGCATTAGTACAAATAATAATATGAAAATTGCTTTTATTGTGAATCAATTTCCCACCCTATCTGAAACATTTATCTTAAATCAGATCACAGGTTTGATTGATCGAGGATATGAAGTTGATATTTATGCTGACCGATCAGGCGATATGTCTAAAATACATCCGGCAGTAGAAAAATACCATCTTCAGGCTCGTACTCGTTATATAGGAAAGCCAGATGATCGAATTATGCGATTGTTCCAGGTATTCAAATTGTTGCCTAATTTTTTACGAGATCCAATTTTATTATTAGAATCATTGAATTTTTTAAAATACGGAAAACAAGCTGCCTCACTAGCACTTTTATTTTATGCTGCTCAACTGTTGGATAAAAAACAAAGATATGATATTATCCACTGCCACTTTGGCCCTAATGGACTCAGAGCAATGCTCCTTAAGGAAATGGGTATTTTTGAAGGTAGGTTAATTACTAAATTTTATGGCTATGACATATCGGAATATATTAAACAATATGGAATTAATGTTTACGATAAATTATTTGCTACAGGAGAACTATGTTGTCCAATTAGTAACCATATGAAACTTGAGTTATTAAAGTTGGGTTGCGGTGAGGAACAGCTAGTTATACATAGAATAGGAGTTGATTGTAGTAAGTTTACATTTGCTCTACGCCAGCAACCAAAAGATGGCATAACTCGAATAATAACACTTGCTCGTTTGGTGGAAAAAAAAGGGGTAGAGTATGGTGTTCGAGCGATCGCTAATCTTGTAAAATCTGGGACAAAAATTGAATATAAAATTGTTGGTGATGGGCCATTGCGAGAAAATTTAGAACAATTAATTCAAGAACTAAATGTGCCTGGCAGTATTAAGCTCGTAGGATGGAAGCAACAGCAAGAAGTTGTAAAAATACTTAACGAATCTCATATATTACTAGCTCCAAGCGTCACAAGTCAGCAAGGCGATCAAGAAGGAACTCCTACTGTTTTAATGGAGGCGATCGCAATGGGTTTGCCAGTAGTCAGCACATACCATAGTGGAATTCCTGAAATAATTGAAGATGGTATTTCCGGTTTTCTAGTACCAGAGCGAGATGTGAATGCTTTAACGGAGAAATTAGGTTATTTAATTGCTCATTCAGAGATTTGGCCTGCTATGGGTTTAGCAGGTCGGAACTTTGCAGAAAAACACTATGACATTAACAAGTTGAATGATCAATTAGTTGAAATTTATTGCAGTTTATCTCATCCAAAAGCTGAAAATAAAACTGCTTTAACAGTCTCTTAATTAAAACTATCTGAATAATAAGCAAACAAAGTTTATTTTAAAGGTGCATTACAATGACAGTTTCAGACAATATGGAGACACTAGTTTACGCTCAACCTGTTGTTAGTGTTGTCATACCAACCTTTAATCGCGCACACTTATTACCAAAAGCGATCGCTAGCGTTCTCGCACAAACAATATCCAATTTTGAATTAGTTATTGTAGACGATGGTTCTACAGATAATACAGTTGAAGTTGTTAACGAATTTAGCGATATAAGAATTAAATTTTTACCTTTAGGTAAAAACTATGGTGGTAACTATGCCCGCAACCAAGGCATCAAGGCTACAAACGCTGAATTAGTAGCGTTTTTAGATAGTGATGATGAATGGCTGCCGAGAAAATTAGAATTACAATTAGCTCGTTTGGAAGATAGCAATCATCCTCAAGCAACTGTTGTTTATTGTCAGTACTGCGAACATCAGGAGTTGACTGATAGTCAAATTATTGTAGAAGCTAGCTATGAAGGTAATGTTTTTGACCAGCTACTCAAAGGGTGGTGTCCTGCTTTATCAACATTTATGATCAAGCATTCCTCCATATTAGAAGTGGGAGGATTTGACGAAACCTTACCTAGTTTTCAAGATTATGACTTATTTTTGCGTTTAGCAGAAGCAGGTAATCACTTTGTTGCAGTATCAAATACTCTAGTCAAAAAATCTGCCCATAAAAGTCACCAAGTCAGTGGAAATTGGAATGCTAAAATTAGAGGATTTGAAGTTTTTCAAAATCGATGGGGAACGGCTATGAAAAGCCGTCTTGGTTTTTGGGCTTACCGTAAATGGGTAAGCAATCATTTATCATTTGTACGCTTCAAGGAACTACAAAAAGCTGTTGATGCTCAAGAAATGTTAAAAGCATGGCAGCAACTTTTAGCGATTTCTTACTTTCTCCCTTGGTCTGGAAAATCAATGGTAAAAGGATTAGTATTCCTTCTACTCGGCAGAAACACTTACCGAGTAATCAGTCGCTCACTAAAACACTCACACTGATATTCAGGACGCTAGAAGTTAAGCTATTCACACTCCTACTTATTTAATCTGCTTGCAAGCGATCGCCACCAATTAAAGGGGTCTCAAGTTCAAGTTAATTATGCTCGATTGAAATCAAAATACCTAGTCCATTTACTGTAAGGTCTTGATTATAAAAATGTTGGAGGTAATTAAATGAAATTCTCTTTAATTCTTGCTACTTTGAATCGCAGTGCCGAAGTTGACAACTTTTTACATACTCTTAACGCCCAAACTTACCGTAACTTTGAGTTGGTGATTATAGATCAAAATTCTGATGATCGCCTTGTAGAATTTATCAAATCTTACCAAACCCACTTTCCTATCCTGCATTTACGGTCTGAAAAAGGACTTTCCCGCGCTCGTAATGTAGGTTTGCAGCATATTAGCGGCGATATTGTGGCTTTTCCAGACGATGATTGCGCTTATCCACCTGATATTCTTGAGCATGTAGTCCAATTTTTTACAAACAATCCTAGATGGAATGGTCTGACAGGATGCTCTGTTGATCAGCAAGGTAAAGACTCTGGCAGACATCATAGTAGTCAAGCCGGAGAAATCAACCGTTTTAATGTATGGCGTAGAGGTATTTCCTACACTATATTTCTTCGACGTTCAGTTGTTATGGAAGTAGGAATATTCGACGAAACTCTAGGTGTTGGAGCGAATACACCTTGGGGTTCTGCAGAAGAGACTGATTATTTATTGCGTGCCATAAATGCTGGTTTGTATTATGAACCCATGCTTACTGTGATTCACCCTATAAAATTAACACAGCTAGAATCCACTCAACTCAGTACCAACAAAAACAAAAACTATTCCAAAACCTATGCCTATGCAATGGGTAGAGGTCGAGTATTACGTAAGCATAATACTCCCTTGTGGTTTGTTATTTACAACTGGAGTCGTCCATTAATAGGGATTGTCTTATCACTACTTCAAGGTCGCTTAGACAGCGTAAAGTCTTACTGGGTAACATTTATAGGAAGATTACAAGGATGGTTCGGCTGGGCTTGAGTTGTGCTGGTTACACTTGCCTTTGATCGAACCTAAAAACAACTTTTAATCATATATTTTTATCATAATGGGAGACAATTAAAATTCAAAATATATACTTACCTTGTTACTTATAAATCGTATAGCAGTTCCCAATTACCTAACGTCCACTCTATCCTCTAATCCATGGCCCCTGAATCTCAACAAAATCTATCTCACTAAAACGAGAACCGCTGTATCATTTTTAGGGTACTCTTAATACGAAAAATATGAAAATCTTAATTTCTGCATACGCATGTGAACCAGGACACGGTTCAGAACCTGGAATAGGCTGGAATGTAGTTAGGGAAGTGAGCAAGTATCACAAAGTTTGGATATTAACATCTAATTGTCATCGACAAGGTATTGAGGCTGAACTATCACGTAACTTACTCCCCAACGTTCAGTTTATTTACATAGATCCTCTGGGCTGGGTATTAAACTGGAATCGTGGAGGAAAAGTAACACAATGGGGTGTTTATTTTCACTATTACTTGTGGCAAATTTGGGCATATTTTATCAGTCGCTCACTCCACCAGCAAATTAGCTTTGATATTGTACATCACGTCACCTACGTGAGGTATTCAAGTCCTAGTTTTGTTTCATTACTACCTGTTCCTTTTATCTGGGGGCCAGTAGGTGGTGGAGAATCTGCTCCAAAAGAGTTTTGGGGTGAATTTAGTCTACGTGCCAAAGTTTATGAAACTACACGAAGCTTGCTTCGTTCCATAGGGGAATTAGATCCGTTTGTACGTATGACTGCAAAAAGAAGTGCAGTTATTAGAGCAACAACTGAAGATACAGTTAAAAGACTGTACAAGATAGGTGCTAACAATGTACAACTTGTGCCTGAGTCAGGTTTAGCAGAAAAAGAAATAATTAGTCTTGCTCAATATAAAACCCCCGATACTTCACCTGTGAGGTTTATCAGTATGGGCAGACTTCTACACTGGAAAGGCTTTCACTTGGGGCTGCGCGCTTTTGCTCAAGCAAACTTAACCGATGCAGAGTACTGGATTTTAGGGGACGGCCCTGAAAAAGATCAACTTCATGCACTCACACAAAACTTGGGAATTACAGAACGAGTCAAATTTTGGGGTAGGCTACCTCGTGAACAAACTATGAGCAAGTTGGGAGAATGTCATGTCTTGGTTCATCCAAGTCTACATGATTCCGGTGGATGGGTTTCTATGGAAGCAATGGCAGCAGCCCGTCCAATCATTTGTTTAGATTTAGGAGGCCCATCTGTTCAAGTTACGGAGGAAGTTGGTTTTAAGATTAAGGCACATACGCCTGAGCAAGCAGTAAGTGATCTGGCTGACGCGATGATGTATTTAGCTAGTGACCCAGAACTAAGATTGCGTATGGGTCAAGCTGGACAAAAAAGAGTCAAAGAAGCTTTTAATTGGGAAAATAAAGGGCGGCAGTTAGCTCAACTTTACGAAGAAGTTGCAACTCAAAATAAATCTTGCTTAAAAATGAGTTAGAGAATTATGCAGTTATATGAAATTTTCTTGTCTCTAACCATCATCTTTAGTGGACTAGCAGATGCGTGGCGTTTATTGAGTTTAGGTAGTATTACTGCTCTAGGTATACTGACCATTTTGTCAGCTGTAGCTACTTGGATTCTATTGTCCGCTCGTCGCAAGCTCCCCAAAGCGGTATTAGTAGTATCTGGCTTAGTTCTGTTTATTTTACAGGCTTTAATCAACTGGGTATGGTACTTACCTACAGGAAGCCTGCCTTTTGTCAACGCAGTTCAAAATGTCTCAGTACTAGCAGCATTTGTAGGACTCATACTACTCAGTACTATACAAAGTTATCGTACTCCTGGCTCACCAAAATTCATTAGTGATGCTTTAACAAAAGCAACTCAACTATCGGCTGTGTTATACGGATTGAGTATTCTGATAACTGGCCCTAGCGCCAAGATTATCATGAGTCCCCGTTCGTTTGCCTTGTTTGCTATTGTAGGGGTTGCCTGGTATGTAGCTGCTTGGCGTTATCGTCTCCCTAAAGCACTATGGTGGTTAGGTCTGATAATTGTAGATATTGCCTTAAGTTTCTCTCGAACGGCTCTACTGATCAGTTTGATTCTAATTCCCTTATCTCAAATCTCTTTGACTAGTATCAAAAGTTGGGTACGAATAGGGTTGACTCTCGTTTTAATAGTTACTGTTTCTTACTTAGCATTCAATTATGTAGAACCTATACGCTCTCGTTTCAGCGATGTAGGAGATAACGCAACTGTGGGGGGGGTAAAAGTTAATACCTCTGGCCGAAACCAAGCTTGGCCGATCGCTTATGCCTCAGCTCTAGAATCTCCCTGGATTGGTAAGGGCCCTGGTTCTGTGGGGATTGTTTTGGTAAAACGTGTTGGCCCTACTTTTCCTCATCCTCATAATGATTATCTACGGATTCTGCATGATTATGGTTTTATCGGCCTCACAATCTGGATATTCGGTTATGGGCAGTTAATAACCAAGACTTGGCAAAACTGGAAATGGGCAGATCGAAACGATATAAAAAATAGTCGGATTCACCTTGCTGCTTTTCTTGCTTTAGCAGCTGTAGCTTTAGCAATGATCACTGATAACGTCATAGTCTACATATTCGTCATGGCTCCTTTAGGCGTACTGGTAGGAGCTTCCTTAGGAAGTGCCAGCTTTAGTAAAAAATTGATTCATCAATCGACTCGTAATTTACCTTTAGTATCAGATATGAATAAACTGGCAATCAAACTATAAATACACATAAGTTTTAGTTGATTACTGTATACTTTCTACTTCTACATATTTCCTTGATTTATTGAGATAAAAGAGTTAACTTCATGAAAGTTCTGCTGTTACATAATCGATACCAGCTTGCAGGAGGCGAGGATGGAGTAGTGCAAGCTGAGAGAGCTTTATTGGAAGCAAATAGTCATCAGGTATCTTTACTGGAAGTTAGCAATCATGAAATCAAAAGTGTTTGGGATCAACTTACAACTGCTGTAAGTGCAATTTACTCTTATTCAGCAAAACAACAAGTTAGCAACGAAATTACTAAATTTCGACCTGATATCGTACATGTACATAACTTTTTTCCACTGCTATCTCCCTCTATATATGATGCTTGCTTAGAGCAGAACATACCTATTGTTCAAACTCTTCACAACTATCGGCTCGCTTGCCCGAAAGCATTGCTTTTTCGTGATAACAAAGTGTGTGAAGATTGTGTTAGTGAACTAGTCCAATGGCAGAGTATTTTATATGGCTGCTACCGAGATTCGCGCATACAAAGCTCGGTTGTAGCAGCCATGAATACTTGGCATCGGCTACGACGTACTTGGCAAGAAAGGGTAGACGCTTACATTGTATTTACGCAATTTCAAAAAGAAAAAATGGTTCAGTCTGGATTGCCAGCAGACAAGTTCTATATCAAACCCAATTTTGTATTTTCTGCCAACTTTATCAACGAGATTTGTCAACAAAATAATTACTTACTTTTTGTTGGTAGACTGTCAGAAGAAAAAGGAGTTTCTCTATTAATAGAAGCTTATTTACAAAATAATTTTTCTATCCCCTTGAAAATTGTTGGTAATGGGCCGTTAAAAGAAAAATTACAGCAAAAGGTAAAAAATACTGCTTCTGAAAATATAATTGAATTTTTAGGATTTCAAAATCAGCCTACGGTCATGTCATTAATGCATCATGCTCAGTTTTTAATCTTTCCTTCCGTTTGGTATGAAGGCTTTCCTTTAACAGTTGCTGAAGCTTTTGCTTGTAGTTTACCTATAATAGCTCCTAAATTAGGAAGTATGGCAGAGATTGTAGAAGATGGAGTCACTGGGTTACATTTTGAAGCTGGAAACTCAGCAGATTTAGGAGCCAAAATTGAATGGGCTATCAACCATTCTGAAACTATGATCACTATGGGAAAAAATGCCCGCCAAGTTTACGAAAATAACTATAGTCCTGAAGCTAATTATAAGCAATTGATAGAGATTTATAAACAAACTATCAATAATAAATAATTAAATTTATCTACTTAATAAAAATTTATATGCAACTTTTATTAAAAAAGCAAAAACTAATATGATTTTGATATTTATAAAATACTGAATTAGGAGTTATCAAATGTCTCAAATCAAGATTTCTAAGAAGAAGCTGAATTTATTACAAGTTTTTAGAGGTTTGGCAGCAGTCTTAGTTATATTAATTCATGGAAATTCTCTTTTTGCTATTAATCTTAAACAACCTTTCTTATCTAATGCTTTTAAATTTGGTTCTGCCGGAGTAAATTTTTTCTTTGTCCTGAGCGGTTTTATTATTTATTATGTTCACAAAAATGATATAGGAAAAAAATTTAAGTTTAAAGAATTTTTATTTAAACGTTTTCTACGAGTTTATCCAATATACTGGATAGTTCTAATACCTAGATTATTCTCTACTACAAAAGATATTAACTTCATCACTTGTTTAAGCTCCTTTGTTTTATTTCCATATCCTAGTCCGCCAATCGTTAATGTGAGTTGGACACTAAGTTTTGAAGTTTTTTTCTATTTGGTTTTTAGTTTGACTATACTAGCGGGTTTAAGATATTTGGCTCCGTTGATCTTCATCTGGCTAGCTACAATATCTTTTTACTGGTTTTTTCATTCACTGAATATCCTCACTTTACCGAAGAATAACTTATCTTTAGAATTTATTTTAAGCGGTCATCATTTAGAATTTTGTTTTGGATGCTTAGCTGCTTACATAGTCACTAAATTCAAAGTCAGACAAGCTACACCAATTTTAGCTTTAGGAATTACTTTATTTTCATTATCATCTATCGCTAATGTACATATTGTTAATACTATAGCCGATAGTCAATCTTATCCTCTTTATGTAAGGGCGATCGCTCCAATTTTGACTCCAATGGAAGAATTTTCCTTTGTTTATTATGGTATTCCCTCAATGTTAATCGTAATTGGTGCTGCTGCTTTAGATCTAAATAGGGAAATTCAAATACCTAGTATTTTTATCTATCTTGGTGATGCATCATACTCTGTATACTTAACACATGCATCGGTAATTAATATCTTAACGAATCTAATTGCTAAAATGCATTTAGAAAATATGTTCTATAGTGATTTATCTAAGTTTTTTATCTTAATAATTTCTCTGCTGGTAGGATGCATCTTTCACTCCTATATTGAACAACCATTGCTGAAAGTTTTTAGGAAAAAAATATTGGTTTCTCGAACATGATTGTTTATTCGCTTTATATTATCTAGATCCAAGCTGGAAAAAAGCTATTGCTTCTAGCAATAACTAAAATTGATTGATAAATACTGTATTGCAGTTTATCTTGTAAACGCTCTCTAATTCGGAGATCGAAAAAAGATTTATTAAAAAGTTGATGTGTTTCATCAGTTTGAGAAAAAATTTTCTGGCGTATTTCTGTAGCTAATAATTTTATCTCTGGTTCAAGTTGTATTTTTTGTATAATTTCTGTTGGCAACTCTATTTCTAGTAAATTTCTAGCTAGTAGCATACCAAGCAATAATCTTCTCCTACAACCTAATGTGTTAGCTTGCTTGATAACTAAGCCCCAATCTATATTGGCTGAAACACCGATTAGTGCAGCTACATCAGCAATTAATTGCAGACGATTCCAGCGATCCCTAGATCCATGAATACAGAGAAATAAAAGATTATCTTCTGGAGACAAATTTAGTATTGCCTTACCTGCTAAGGTTACAGTTGTATGACGTTCCCAAAGATGTTTATGTTCAAGTGGAAACGATAAATATCGTTGCAAAAGTTGCCAGTGGAAATCTATATTGATTCCTGTGTATTTATGATGGTAATTATTATCTTTACAGTAGGGAGATTTGAGTCTGGCAACTTCCTGTTCTTTAGTAAAGTTATATGAACTTTCATAGCCTTGAGCTATCAGTATTTCCCTAGCTGTTAATACATCTTGCTGGCGAACTAATATATCTATGTCATTGAACTGTCGGAGTGCAATACTACCATAGGCTGATACAGCTAGAATTGCTCCCTTAATGGGAATCACAAAAATTCCTTGAGTTTCAAATAAATTTATAAGTTTAATTAGCTCGCTAGTTAGAGATAAGTTATGTCTAACATTGGCTTGAAAATAATCTATTAGTTGAGCTAAAGCAGGTTGAGAAAGAATTTCTGGATCAGTAGTAACTATACTTTGATACAGCAGTGGCATAACTTTATGAAAGACTGCTATTTTAATGATATGTGCCCAGTTAAGGTTTTGCTGAATTAGCGTTTTGATTCGCTCACTAGCTGAGGTATCTAACTGAGTACGTGTACAGCAAAGAAGTAGTTCAACTTCTGCACTATGTTGCATTTCTTGGACTTCGATATTAGGTTTAGATATGATATTCATCACAGCAATAGTTCAAATTTATGTTCTGAGCAGTGTCTACCCTACGATGATTGAGAATATGCAAGATAGATCTCATCAAACTGCTCTATCTTACAATTATTGAAAGGCAACTGTTTCTACAAGCTATAGAAGGTTTTCCCCATGTGCTGCTGTCAAAACTCATTGTTTAAAATTAATCACCAAAGCACTTGACATTTCTAGGGGAACAACTGCTATATTGATTAAGGTGAAGTCATTGGGGCGTCGCCAAGTGGTAAGGCAGCGGGTTTTGGTCCCGCCATCCCTAGGTTCGAATCCTAGCGCCCCAGCTTAGTAAATAGCAGGTACTGTTCCTGCCATATGTGTCTTTTAACTTGATTCTATATTGTCAGCCATTTCAACTTGTCCAACTCTACGGATGCTAGGTTGATGTGCTGTCCTTAAATAGCCTGATTGTTAAGTTACCCAAGTATTGGTAAAAAATTTTATAGTCTTAGTCGAAGGTACAAATTTAAGTTAAAAAATGTATCCTGAGTAATGTTACTGTATCTATAAGTAAATGACTCCAGATTAATGCATTTTTTTAAATGCTGTAGTTAAAGTGTGTACATCTACTAGGTAAGTTTTCATAGCGCTTAGCTCATTTCGCAATGGGTTGGATATCTATTACTCAGTAGTTTACCCAGGTAGGGTAAGGAACAAGGCAACTTCTACAGTAATCCTATTACGTATGTCAAAATAGAATCCAAGCACTTACCTACTTAAGCAATAAAAATAACTTAATTTACAGATGCCATGGTAAAGTCAGAGAAATATATCCACCCTTTATCACAAGCTAACGCTACCCAGTTAAATGTTGAAGAAGACGAATTAAATCTGGGTAATATCCTAACAGTTCTGCGTCGGCGAATATTATTAATCATTGGTATAACAGCTGTAGTAGCGACGGCAGCAGTACTGAAAGCAGAAACAGATCCTCCAGTTTTTCAAGGTTCGTTCGAGATTTTAACCAAGCCTGTGACTGGTGAGAATAAGGTCATAGCTAATGTTCCCCAAGCAATCAATGCTCAAGAAGATGGGTTGACACCTGCTGAATCGTCTAAGGAAGTTGCAACGACAATCAAGGTTTTACAAAGTCATAGAATTTTAGACCCGATTATCGAAAAGCTTCAAGTACAATACGCGGATCTGAACTACGAGGAAATTCTTGATGACTTGATTATTGTGTCTAAGCAACCAAATATTTTGTCAATTGAATATACTCACCCAGATCAAAAGCAGGTTAGCGACTTTTCTAAGTTACTTGCTGAAGCTTATCTAAACTATAGTTTGGCAGATCGTCAAGCAGATGTAGATCAGGCGATCGAGTTTGTGAATAAGCAAAGAAGACCACTAGAAGATGTGGTCATATTATGGCAGAACAGGCTGCGGGATCTGCGGCTGAGTAATAATTTGATTGAACCAGCGCAAAAAGCGCAAGAATTGTCTAGTCAAATCGCCAATTTGCAGCAACAACGGATAGAAAATCGAATACAGTTAGAGCAAATTGCAGCTAGATATGAAGATTTGGAGAAAGAGTTGGCGCAACAGCCAGGTGAGAGAGCTGGTAACTCTATACTGAGTGAAAGTGCCCGCTATCAAAAGATCCTAGATCAGGTTCAGTTAGCAGAAATTGAAATCCAACAAAAGTCAGCAGTATTTACAGATGACAACCCAGCAATGGAAACTCTCAAGCAGAAGAAAGATAATTTGCTGCCATTGCTGACTCAAGAAGAAGTACGGCTACAAAAAGAGTTGCAGAGTAACATTAGGGCACTATCCGCGCGTGATATATCTCTAGATGAAAAAATAAAGGGTCTTAACAGTGAAATCAGAAATTTGGCAAATATTAGCCGAAATTACTCTAATATAGAGCGGGAATTAAAAATTGCTACTGATGCTTTGAATCAGTTTACGGCCAAGCAGCAAGCACTACAGATCGAGAAGGCTCAGAAGCAACAACCTTGGAAACTACTTGATCCTAAACTAGCTAAAGTGAATCAACCTGATCCTGTCTCCAATAGTGCTAAGAGAAACTTAGCCTTAGGAGGTGTTTTAGGTTTGCTGTTAGGTGTAATAGTAGCCTTAATTGTGGATAAACTCAGTAATATCTTTTACACTTCTAAAGAACTCAAAGATACTACTAGACTACCGCTACTAGGGATAGTTCCTTTGAGAAAAGAGCTAGGAACAGCAATGCAAGAAAGTTTAGCGGGAGGAGCGGAAAGAGCCAATCGAGCTACATTTTTTGAAGTTTTTCGCTCTCTCTATACAAATATTCTGCTTTTAGGTTCGGATGTTCCTATTCGCTCTCTTGTTATCAGTTCACCAGGACAGGGAGATGGTAAGTCTACAGTTGCTGTACAGCTAGCACAAGCAGCGGCGGCGATGGGGCAGAGGGTATTACTCGTAGATGCCAATCTACGTGCGCCTAGCTTACACAATCGAGTCGGATTAATGAATATTCAGGGCTTGACTGATGTGATTTCGCAAGACTTAGATTGGAATAATGTGATTGAGCGATCGCCTCAAGAAGAAAACCTGTTTGTCATGAGTGCAGGGCCAATTCCACCAGATCCCGTCCGATTGCTTGCATCTCAAAAAATGCAAGATTTAATGGATAGTCTGCAAGCAACTTTCGATTTAGTAATTTATGATACACCTCCTCTTTTAGGGTTTGCAGATGCTTACTTGTTATCGGCTAATACCAACGGTATGGTGCTAGTGGCTGGTTTAGGTCAGCTCAAGCGTACAGAACTGCACCAAACTCTAGAAGAAATTCAAGTATCGGGCACTCCTATTTTAGGGATCATAGCCAACAAATCTAAGGATGCGCTGCCTACTTCTTATAGCTATTATCAGCAACAGTATTCTAGGCAGAGTCGGAACCTCGCACGAGTTAGTGAAGACGCATTACCTAATTCCGCCGCCAATTCCCTATCGATCTCATCTTCTCTCAGAAGAACTAGACGACGTTAAAGACCAGGGGTATACGGGTTTAGGGGTGTAGAGAAACCCCTAAACTGAACAATGGTGTCTCAATTAACGGCTGATGCCTTAATCTTTCCCCGCGTCTTTGCGTCGATCAAAACGCAAAATATTCAAAACCTACACCTGTAGGTATCGCTTGTCCTCCTACACCCCTAGTTTTAGTTACTTTTCAGGCGATTTGAGAGCTTGATCTAAAACTTGCCGCGCCTGTTGTGCTTTAGCTCGTGCTTCTTGGTAACGCAGATTCGCCTGGGCAAAATTTTTGAGAACTTTAAAACCTTCTTTCAGGCGAGAAATTTCCTCTTCAGTCACTGATTCATCTGAGAATAAAATATCAACAGCCTGACGAATCTCTAATGCCTCAGTTCGTGACTCTTGAACTTTCAGCTTGAGAGTGGCCAGGTTACTCAGAATTTGAACAGCTTGTGTAATAGCATCCTCACCGCTAGCGGTATCAGTGGATGCTTCTTTAACCTCAATTAATTGTTGAGGGCCAAACCCTTCTTCTAATTCCGTAGGTAGCTTACCTGCATCCATCAGCTCCATCAGCTGATCCATTGCTTTCTCACGGGCTTTAGCTGAATCTTTTCCAGGAATAGTAAGAATAATTTCTGGACTTTGAGCGAGAGTGTACTGAACCATATGTAGGCAGAGAGTTTGCTGGTTAACCAAGCCAAGGAAAATAATTTTAACATGTTGGGTGTCAGGTTATTTGTTGGTTTAGTTCTTTTTTCTCTACTCTGAGCAAGCCACTCAAAATAAAACTTTATACTTGAAAAAGGAGAATAAATTTTCAAAGGAGGGGAGAGCAATGGCTTTGAATCCCACCATTATGCAAGCTGTCGAAAAACTTGGCTACCGCGTCACAGTGGGTGATGTAGCAACTCAGGCAGGTTTGAATATTGCACAAGCTAATCAGAGTTTATTAACTCTTGCTGCTGATGCTGGTGGACATTTGCAGGTAGCAGATTCAGGTGATATTGTTTACCTATTTCCGCAAAACTTCCGAGCAATATTACGTAATAAATACTTGCGGTTGCGGTTGCAGGAATGGTGGAATAATGTCTGGAAGGTAATGTTTTACCTGATTCGCATTTCCTTTGGAATTTTTTTAATTGCTTCGATCGCCCTAATTTCTATCACCATCATTATCATCATTACTGCTGCTAACTCAGATCGGGATAGTGATAACAGGGGTAGCAGTTACAATGGTGGCTTTTTCTTCTTCCCAGATTTATTTTGGTATCTTAGCCCCAACTATGATGGCTACTCGCAGGAACGGCGACGCCAAAGGCGAGAAAAAAGCGAACTCAATTTCTTTGAAGCTGTATTTTCCTTCTTGTTTGGAGATGGTTATCCCAATGCCAACTTAGAAGAACGTCGCTGGCGAGAAATTGCGACTGTAATTCGTAGTAACCGTGGGGCAGTAGCAGCAGAACAAATTGCACCATATTTAGACGATATAGGTAAAGGATACACAAAAGAATACGAAGATTATATGCTCCCTGTTCTGATCAAATTCAATGGGGAACCAAAGGTAAGTCCAGAAGGGCAAATTGTATATTATTTTCCAGAATTACAAGTAAGTGCAGCCAAAAAATCCCGTCAATCAGTGCCAGTTTACCTAGAAGAATTACTCTGGCGTTTTAGTGCCGCCACCTCAGGGCAAATAATGCTGAGTGCTGGCTTGGGTATACTCAATTTTGTTGGTGCTTTGGTACTGGGTAGTTTGTTGAGAGACGGCACAATTGCTGCCCAATTAGGGGGACTGGTGGCTTTTGTCCAAGGAATCTATTGGTTGCTATTGGCTTACGGAATAGGTTTTTTGGGTATACCGATAGTTAGGTATTTTTGGATTCAGTCGCGTAATCGTAAAATTACTGAACGTAACCGCGATCGCCTGTCTCGGGCCAGGTTATTAGCCAACGCAGGTGCAGAACTACAGCAAAAAATTGAGTATGCTCATCAGTTTGCAGCAGAAAAAGTGATTGAGGACGAAGATTTGGTTTACTCCACTGAAACTGACTTAATGGAACAGGAAGCTGGTGAGCGTTCCAAACAAATCGAGGCTGAATGGCTACGGCAGTTAGAACGTGGGAGTGAGGAATAGGGACGCAAAGACGGGTAGACGCGGTGAGACAGCGCTGCAGGAGGGTTTCCCTCCGCAGGCGACTGCGTTAGCGCAGCGTTAGCGAGCTTGCGAGCGTCACCCGAAGGGGGACACGGAGAAAGTTTCTCCCTCACTCATCGTACATTCAAGGGTTTGAGACCCCTCTGTTACAAAGTTCTGTTCGTCGGAGACATTGCCGTAGGCATCGCCGGAAGTCGGCGCTCAGACTTTGCGCTACGTCTACACATAGCATATTTTGAGTCGGGGTTTAAATCCCCGACTCAAAATGTCTTTAATGCGCGAATTTTGCACTTCGCAGCGGTAGCGAGTCCGCGATAGCGTTAGCGGTAGCGTTAGCGAGTCATCGAGCGTCGGTACGAGCGTCAGGGGTAGCGACACAGGAGCGTCGCGTCATTTTGAATTTTGAATTGTTAACCCCTTCATCCCCCGGTTGGTGAGCGGAGTCGAACCATGTCCCCCTTATCCCTAACTACTTCGGTTGAATCGGCGTTAGGGCTACACCTTGGTAATAATGTCCCAAAATTTGCAGGTGGTTGATTCCTCGACGCGCCAGATTGTATGCTCCCCACTGACTCATACCTAAACCATGACCAAAGCCAAGCCCTTGAAGTACAAAACTGCCATCTGCTGCTTTAGTGACGCTAAAACGGGTACTCTTGAGCTTGAGCGCTGTCCGCACTTCCTCGCGCTGTAAAACCTTCGTACCCTTGTCACCAACGATTTTTAAGACTTTAACACTGCGAAAAGGTGAGAATGTTTCTGGAATTATCTCCTTGACATTGCCTACACCGGGAAATTTAGCACTAATTTCCGCAGGTGAGAAAGTTTTCACCCAATTACATTCGCTGATATTTTGATCAAAGTCTTGTACAGCACGTAGGTATGGTAAGACATTTCCCCAAACATCTTCCACGTTTTCTGTGTGTCCTCCAGAACAGGCGTGGAAGACCGAGAGAATGATCCTGTTTTTGTAAGTTAGTACCTGATTGGCTGTAGCATCGACTGCTTTATATGTAGCGGGAGATTCGCTGATGACACCCTTATAAATTTGCCAACGATCTGGGCTATCACCTAAATCGTAAACAGGATTATTGCGCTGTTTTTCTCGTTCGTAGAGAGCATAGGTACGGGCGGCGATCGCTTGGGCTTTTAGGGCTTCTTCAGGCCAGCGGGAATCCATTTCCCCACCAATGACGCTGTAAAGATATTCTTCGAGTGCTATCCAATTAATGGCACTTAAGCCCTTATCAGTGGGAATCACTAGAGTTCTGCCGCGATACCAGCGATCGTTAATATAAACGTATCCTTTACCCGTTGGTTCAATCCAAAATAAACCGGACTGCCACTTATCCAAAGCAACGCCACCAGGAACTGGTTGGGCATAAAATGCACTCATCGCTGGCAATTGTCCGAGAGTCCGACCTGTACTATCTTTTAGGGTTGCAGCTGTAGAACTGCCAACTTTTACCTGATTGACACCCCTCTCAATTGCCACCCGCAAGATTACAGATGCTTGAGCTGGGGCAACCAAAGCAATCCACAAAAGGATACTTATCCACCAATGACGTCCCTTAACCTGAGAAAATAAAGAGCCTAATAAAAGTTGGAATTTCATGCTGATCATCTAAATCCATTAGTATCTGTTTGACGCTGTGGAAGCTGCGCCTACAACTTAAGATGAGACAGTTCTCCAACGCAGGAGGTTGCCACCTCTTAACTAATTATGCATTTTGGTTTAGTTATGGGGTAGAAATTAGTTATATCGTGTTCGGTTAAAGACTGATCATTAAGACCGCAGGGGAGCAGAAAGCATAAGCCTACTGCTGCTTCTGTCAAATCTGCCAATTGTAGCGATCGCACTCCCTCAAAGGCAGCTAGATCACCAGGTTTTTCTCGACTAGTAAAGATGAGACAACTTTGATGTTTGGTTTCTCCAACAACTCTGAGGAGTTCTCCGTACCCCTCGTAACCTGAGCGATATTGTCCGACGTAGCCCGGATCTAAAATCGTTTCCATGTACGAATTATAAATTGGTATTAGCTATTTTTCTCGACTATAAATAAGTCTTGCTTAAGCTGCTGACAAGCTTTTTCTATTGCATCTATACTACCTGGATTCACCAATCCAAAATAATCAAATATATAGACTCGATTATTTTTAACTGCTTGTAGTTGTTGCCAAAACGGTTCTTTTTTTAAAGAATCCAAAAGTTCAATTTCTGAATTACTTTGTGGAGGATTAACTAAAATTATTACCTCTGGATTTGCTTCTAAAACTTTTTCAGATGAAAGAGTAACATATCCACCTACAGGACTACTGCCTTGTAATTCTGCTGCCAAATTTTTAGTCCCAAATTTATTGAGCAAATCCCCCGCCCAACTATTTTTATTCGGTGCTAAAATAGGTTGCCGACTAACTAGTACTAAAGTAGAAGGACTTTGAATCAGTTGATCCGGGAAGAAACTTTTGTATCGGTTTAATAGAGGCTGAGGATCAGCATCAATTTTCTGAGCAAGTGTTTTGGTAAGTTCTTCCAAAGACTGCCAAGTATTTACTTGAGTAAGAAATGTAGAGATTCCTAGCTGCTTAAGTTTTTGAATTGGTACGTTAGAAAAACCTTCAGCACCAATAACTAAATCGGGTTTGAGTGATACTATTTTTTCTAAATTGGGAGGACTTTGACCTTCGCTAACACGGGGAATATCCTGGAATCGGCTGTCATTTTTAAATAACCTACTACCAGTAATTCCGACAATTTTTGTTTGATCAAGTTGTGTAATGATGTCGGCCGATAGTGAAGAAAGAGCAACTACTCTTTCGACAGTTTTTTCAGGTAATTGCTGAGAGTTTGTATTGGTAGTTTCAGGCGTATTTGCGATTTTTGCTTGTGGCTGAACAGTTGTCGCAGTATTGCAAGCAGCCAAAACTATACTTAACAACAGTGCTATGGCAGATAAAACCCAACGATGATGTATGTTAAATGTAATTCTAGGTAAAAATGGCATAAAAAACAAACTCAGCATTACGTTTCAAATTTCAAAGAAAGGTGATTCTTCAATACTTAATATAACTAGTCATACAAAAAGGCGAGTAGGAATACAAGCCAATATTCCGGAGAATATATAACTCTGCTACTCGCCGATGTCTATACAAGGTTTATTGAGAATAGCTATCTTTAATATAAATTTATATTTTTTGAGTGCTTATTTACTCAATAATACATATTCTTAACTTCAGCATATTTTTAAATTGTATTTTTTGATACAAAAAACTGATATTTAACCAAACCTTTACTCGTGGAATTTACTGTATAGTTATTGGATTTGTAGTCTTAAGTACATTAAGTACATCATCCTCACCTTCTGTGATTCTCCAATGTTAGATCTTCTGGTGTATTGCAGTTAAATAGCATTTCCAATTCTGGCAATGGTAAAACTTCTACGGATTTTTGCTCAAGCCACTGCTGAAACGATCGCCCGCCTTTGTTGATAAACTCTAAAAGATAGGGCAAACAGCGGCGGTGATAAAAACCACACAGAGGTTGCCAGCCTTTGGGATGATGAGCTAAAGCTGCGATCGCATCATCATCTACGCTACCAAGTTTAGTTATCCAATCTTGCAAAACTTCAGCTCGTAACCTGGGTAAATCGCAAGCCAACAGTAGCACCCAATCTGTTTGGACTTTTGTTAGTCCTTGGGCAAACCCAACTAACGGCCCGTGGGGTAGAGTTTCTCCAGGCAAAGGAATTTCTCGAATAAACTCGCAATCAGGTAAAAGTAAATTTTCATACCGTTCTGGCCAAGGCGTAACTATATAAACAATCCCAGCACAGTTTTGAGCAATATGATAAACCTGTTGCAGCAAAGGCACTCCATGAACGGGAATCAAGGCTTTATCTTGACCCATGCGAGAACTTTTACCCCCTGCTAAAACTATGGCGCTTAATTCGCTGGAGTTCACCATCAGTTTGCCGACTCACAAAAAGTAATACACACACCAGCCACATCAATGATGACAAATTCTTTCATTCCCCAAGGTTTTGTTTCTAGCTGACCATCGGGATGAATCATTTCTCCACCATTTGCTTGAAATTCCTGATAAAGTTGCTCAATGCCATCAACTTGAATGCGAAAGGTTGTTGATTTTGCCAGATGTTGATCCTCATTCTTGAGCAGAAAAATTTCTGCACAGTCGCGCTTGACAATTGCCATAGTAACTGGATTACCTTCCTGATGTATTTTTTTAAATCCTAGTTTTTCATAGAAGGTAATAGATTTTTCCATATCACCACCAGCCGGAATCAGAGGACTGATGTTTTTCAGCACGGGCGGGTTATTCATATGTTAAGTAGTCGTGAAAAATCAAGTATCTGGCTAAGACCGAGTTTCCCAGTCCCTCATCCCCTATTCTGACTTTGCTGGACTTGCTGCCACAACTGCTCTACACTTTCTGCTGGCGCTAAACACTTCAAACCTTGGCAAACTAACCCGATGCTACCCTCTGGTAAATCAGAAACTACGGTGAACACAGCAGTCGGTAAATATTTAGGGTTCAAAGAGTTGATCTGCTCGCTTGTGCTGCGAACTAGAGTAGAGTTACGATACCAATCTAAGGCCGTAAACAAGCTTGGGCAAGCTTGCGGAGCGCGGTGCATAATGCTTCTAAAAGCTTTTAAACCTTGTTCAGCTAAATCAAGATAATGTAGATTATCACTAAGCAAGGCGAGACGGACAAGGTTCGCGATCGCTACGCCGTTAGCTGATGGTGTAGCATTATCCGCATAACTACGCTCTCGCACAATTAAATCTTGACTCGCATCACTAGATGTGTTAAAATAACCACCTAATTCTATACTCCAAAGAAATTCATTAAATTCTTCTTGGATAGCGATCGCTTTTTCTAACCACTGTTTTTGATTCGGGTCACAAGCGTGCAAATCTAGCAGTGCTTTGATAAAAAAGGCGTAATCTTCAGACTGAGCTAAAACAGCTGGTTGACCTGCATAATTGAGTCGATAAAGACGTCCATTCACAAATTGATGATTTAAAATAAAATTCGCCGCCTGAGCTGCTAATTCCAGGTAAGACGGTTGTTGAAAGACTCCAGCCGCTCTTGCCAAACCAGAAATCATCAAGCTATTCCAAGCGACAATCATCTTTGTATCTGTCACCGAAGGAATACGACCAGGCCAATTAACTGTTTTTGCCTCTTGATTATTGCGAGCTGGGGGAAAAGTTTCTAAGGACTCAGGTGCAATGCCATAGCGAGCAGTAAACAGTTTGCTGAGTGATATTTCCAACGTTGTACTTAATTGCCCTGGATGACCCCTTTGTAAGACATTTTTACCTTCAAAGTTGCCGTTAGGAGTCACCGTAAACTGCTGTTGTAATTCTGTTAGTTCAACAGGCGTTAACAGTTGTTCTAGTTCGTCATAGCTCCAAACATAAAACGTTCCTTCCTCCGGTTCTACAGCCGTGGCGTTAATAAAACTATCAGCATCACAAGCCGCATAAAAGTAACCCTCGGGTGCGGTCATTTCTCGCTTCAGCCACAATACAGTCCCAGCAACTGCTCGTGCAAAAGGCGCTGCTTCTACTCCTGCGCTCCACAAATTTGCCAGATACTCTAGAATTTGTCCATTATCGTAGAGCATCTTTTCAAAATGGGGTACTGTCCAAGTATGGTCAACAGTGTAGCGATGAAAGCCGCCGCCTACATGGTCATAAATGCCCCCTAGCGCTAAATCTAGACCCCGTTGGGTACAAACTTGCTTGCTATCATGCCGGGATGCAAAATTAAATCGAGTTCCCCGCAAAGCTAACTCCCCATAAGGAATCATCGGGAAGCTATTGCCTTGTTGACTTGGAGTAATGATTCCTGTGCTGGTTTCCCAGCCTTGCCGGAGTAATTCATGGTCTTCTGACTCACTGATTGTACCGTCTTGCAACACCGCAGACGTGAGTAAAGACTCAATAATTAGAGCTTTGCGTTGGCGCAGGTCTTCTTTTTCTGTGTCGTAGTAGCGACGTAGCGCTTGCAGCACTTGCAAAAAACCAGGACGACCATAACGAGCCTCTAACGGGAAATAAGTACCAGCATAAAACGGTACTAAATCTTCTGGAGAGAGAAACACATTTAAAGGCCAACCCCCTTGGCCACTCATCATTTGCAAAGCCTGCATGTAAATGCTGTCGAGGTCAGGTCTTTCTTCTCTATCTACTTTGATGGGAAGAAAATTGGCATTCATGTACTCGGCAATAGCTACATCAGAAAAAGCTTCACCCTCCATGACAGTACACCAGTGGCAACTAGAGTAGCCAATGGAGAGAAAAATGGGTTTGTTTTGCACCCTTGCAACTGCAAGTGCTTCGTCACACCAAGGCCACCAGTCAATAGGATTTAGTGCGTGTTTGCAAAGGTAAAGACTCTGAGCTTCAGCAAGGCGATTAGTCATGATTAAATGCAGATAGTTGCCTTCTTTGCTCAGTCTAGCCTGTTCCCAAGGGTGTTATATCGAGTGTGATGTAAAGTGTGGGGGATGAGAGGTGAGGGGGATAAGGGAGCAGGGAATTGGGAATTGTCATTGGTTATTCTCCGCGTCCCCGCGTCTTTTCCAGTCCCCAAACTTCTATCGAAAGGAGCGTAGCAGCAAGCTAATAATATGTGCTGGACTTTCTGGTACAGATGATCCTGTTGTTTGGATTCTAGTATTTGGGCTAAGTCCTGCTATCAGGTGGATTAAAAAGGTGATGATTGCGGCCTGTACAAGTTTTTCCAGCATGGCACGTCTCTCTTTAGATGGATAGCATTCAAGCAAGACTGCTGACTTTAACTACATCTCGTACTATCGATTTACCGAATCTAACAAAAATAACCAGACTATAGTTTAAATGAAAGCTGAAAAATTTTGGAAAATGTTATCAATAGCTGACAGTATTCCATCAGCAAGTCTAATTTGGTTATCGGTGTTAGTTACTATCACCAAAATTATGCAGCGAAAGCCAAAATATTGATGTAGCAACAGTTATAGTTTTTTTAATTTGTACCTCTTTCAATGAAACTGGCTCTTTAGACAGCTTTTGTCTTTAAAAAGTGCCCGAAGGTTTATGCTTATTGTAAAAGTATTTTTATAACTTAATAAGTCCAAATTAAAAATCATTATTCATGATGGATCAATATAATGTCATGCATCCTAAAAACTTAAGATTTTCTTTAGAAATTAACTTTTAGTAAAAAATTTAGATCTATAACGAAAACAGTAGAAGAAGACGAACTCCAGTTTGGTGCTGCGATCGATAAAATGTATTTAAAGTAGCTACAAGCACCCTAATTTCATGATTCCTATCGTTATTGAACAATCGGGTCGGGGCGAACGCGCCTTTGATATCTACTCACGGCTGTTACGTGAGCGGATTATCTTTTTAGGACAACAAGTTGATAGCAACGTAGCAAACTTGATTGTTGCCCAACTGCTGTACCTAGATGCTGAAGACTCAGAGAAAGACATTTATATGTACATCAATTCTCCTGGTGGTTCAGTGACGGCCGGCATGGGTATTTTTGACACTATGAAGCATATTCGTCCTGATGTTTGTACAATCTGTACTGGGTTGGCGGCAAGTATGGGCGCTTTCCTGCTCAGCGCTGGTGCTAAGGGTAAGCGGATGAGTTTACCTCATTCTCGAATTATGATTCATCAACCTCTCGGTGGCGCTCAAGGACAAGCGACTGATATTGAGATTCAGGCGCGGGAAATTCTTTACCACAAACGGCGGCTCAATGATTATTTAGCCGAACATACTGGTCAACCAATTGAGCGTATTGCAGAAGACACTGAACGTGACTTTTTTATGTCACCAGAGGCAGCTAGGGAATATGGGTTGATTGACCAAGTAATTGACCGTCATGCTGCTGGTAGCCGTCCAGTAGCTCTAGTTTAGTCAATGGTTAAGCTAATAATCATTCAAATTGCATCCCCGCGTCTCCCCTTCCCCGCGATCCAAGAATCCCCGAACTTCAGGACGGGGAGTGTCAACAATCAAAATCCCGCTACTGGGTCTGGTTGAGATTGCAGGTATTGGAGAAATCCATGTAGTTCTTCTTCGGTAAGCAAGGTGCGTCCTCGCTTACCGTAAGTTTTAATTAGATGCTCTCTTCCTTGTTCGGGTGTCCAGCCTAAGCGCTGGAGTTCAACGTCTGTTTTGGCAATGACGTCAGATAAATCTACAGGTTCGCTCTTTTTCTTTTTCCGAGTTGTTGTCTGGGGAACTGTATCCTCTTGATTGCCATAATTGCGTGGTACAAAAGGGGTGACATTACTGGCAGAAATCCCCAAGGAAGATTGATGATCAATTTGATTGCTAGAGATGCTGCCTAAGCTTTCTGCTGGGGGATCAAAGAGAGATTCTTGGTTGGCGGTAGTTACAGCAAAGTTGGGTACTGAATCTTGGCGATCGCCTACACTTGGACTTCGCGTATCATTGACAATGGGTACGCTAGTTGGGCGATCGTATTGTTCGTTTTTAGTGATTACCGATTCTGATTTGACTTTTTTTCCTTGGGCGATTGGTACAGATGTTTCTTTGTCACTCTTTACTGACCACTGATCACTGTCAAAATCCTCATCTTGGGTGGCAGAATAAGTAAACTCACTCAAACTACCACTTGTGTTTAAAGTAGGATTTGGCTGCGCCTGGGATATTGGTGGTTTAGCAGAAAATGCTGTCGCTTGGGGCACATTCGTGATTCCCAAAACCATTAGTGCCCGGTTTCTAGCTTGATCTTCTGCCGCTTCTACTGTTTCTGCCGCAGCCATACCAGTCGCACGGGTTACGCCCTCAACCTGTACACTAACCCGGACTATATATTTTCCTTGGAAAATTTGTACTAATTCTGAAATCAGGCTACCGTTAGGATACAACCTCTGGAATTGAGCCAACATAATACTGTCACCAATCTAATCTAAGTCTGTTTATCATCCTGAGTGCTGAGTCAAGTAAAAAGTACTCAGTAATGCACACTCAGGTTTATGCCCCGCTACGTTGGCATGAAAATCTATCTTCTCTAGCCCCTAGTCCCTAGCCCACAACACAAAAGAGCGTAATATGAGGCTTATGAGCTGATCCTTACAAGTCGAAGCATTACGAATTGCGAATTGCCTTGTGTCCCAATTGTAGCAGTAGCTATTTTTGGCGAAAAATTTTGGCTACTGCTGATTCCTCTGAGTAGTAGTTCTGGCAATGCTATACTAATTACCTAACTCGTCATTTAGAACTATTTTCTGGAAGTGCGCTCAAATCTACAATAATGGAAATAAGGTTCGCTCTCACTGCTCCTTAAACTGCTTACCTAGTTGTCACCGATTCTACATGTAGGAAAATTGGGTTTATCAGCAGTTCCTCCTAGTTAAAAATTAGAGTCTGATGGCGTAAAATTACTTTCAATCTAGACAATCAAACACCTGTGATTTCTCTATATATAGCGCTTTTGGGCAGCATGGAGAATTCTCCAAAACTGGCTTCTCAAAAACCCATCGCGTAATTACTAGTAGGGCAAAATCTGATTCAGGAGTACTTTTTAAGTTTGGTTGGGTGAAGGGAATTGAACGCAGGCTAACTCTGAGAGCGTCGTGTAGTGAGAAGTTCGTAGATACGCAGAACTGCCCGTAAGGGGAGGTCGGCTTCCTGATTTTGGAACTTCGAGAGCCTTGCTTGAGGGCAATTCGTTTCCAGTTAGTGTTTTGTAAGCCTTCAGTAGTGCTGAGTGCTGTTAGCGGGGCGTTGAGCCGCGTGCTGAGTAACGAGTCAAAGTTCCACTTAGCCCTCATTGCTAGGAACTGTTTGAGTTAGGGAATTGAACAAGGAACTTGTTTCTTTTTCTTTCTGAACTTAAGTCGCTTGTTCTTGGGCTAAATTGCTCTGACACGAGAACTTCTTAAGTAGGGAACAGGAACCCATGCTTAAAAATGTGGGATCGAAATCAGAACACTGTTTTTCTCGCGCTGCGCGTCTAGAAAAATATCTTTTCTTGAAGTGCAGTTCTAAACCCACAACTAAAGTTTTTATTACTGTTCCCTGTTCAGCGTTAAGCGTTCCCTACCCCAAAGGGTTTTGCAACGGATACTTCGCTCAACTTGGGAAACCAGAGCGCGAAAGCATCCTCATAAAATGATGTTTTGACCAAAGGTCGGTTCACTGCATGGAATTTTCAATCGCCACACTCCTTGCCAATTTCACCGATGATAAATTGGTGGCTCGTAAAGTTTTAGAAAAGAAACTTGGTTGCGAGGATGAAGATAGTTTACAAAAACTTCACATTGCCCTGGACGTTCTAGAAAAAATAGGGATTTTGGTGAAAGAACGCGGTAAATATCGGCGTGTCACGGAAGAGGGGGTAATTGAAGCAAAACTCCGGTGTTCTAGTAAGGGGTTTTGCTTTGCTATTCAAGATATGGAAGGAGCGGAGGACATTTACATCCGCGAAAGTCATCTGAGTAATGCTTGGAATGGCGATCGCGTTTTAGTGAGAGTTCTCAAAGAAGGTAGCCGCCGTCGCTCTCCTGAAGGAGAAGTGAAACTAATTCTCGAACGCTCCAACCACACTTTACTAGCACGCATTAAACAAGTGGAAAGCGGTTTTCGGGCTGTACCCTTGGATGATCGGCTGCTGTTTGAGTTGAAACTCCAAGCAAATGGCGTCAAATTGGATGATGCTATCGATCACCTCGCTCATGTAGAAGTTCTACGCTATCCCCTAGCACAATATCCCCCACTGGGTCGGGTAGTACAAATTCTCGGTAGTGATGCCGAAGCAGCTGCCGATATAGATTTGGTAACTTGTAAACACGATCTTTCCCGCAATTTCCCGGATAACGTTCTAGAAGCAGCAGCGAAATTACCAAAGAGATTGCTGAAAGCAGATCTCAAAAATCGCCAAGATTTACGCAATTTATTTACTTTCACCATCACTGGGGTGAATGGTGACTCGAAGGTAGTAGAAAATGCTTTTAGCCTAGAAAAAACTCCAGATGGATACTGGGTTTTGGGCTTTCACATCAGTGATCTCTCCCATTATATCCAACCGGACGAGGCTTTAGACAGAGAAGCGCTCAAGCGAGGCAGATCTGTCTATTTGGGAGAATTAATGCTACCAATGTTGCCTGAAGTCGTAGCAGAACGTTGTTCTTTAGTAGCAAGTAGCGATCGCCTGGCGCTCTCTTTTTTAATTACAATTGACCCCAAATCAGGACAATTGGAAGAGTGGGAAATTCAACCTAGCGTGATTCACGTAGACACCGCACTCAATAAAGAACAAGCCGAGGCAATTCTCGCAGGTCAACCTGTGCCAAAGCAATCAGAACAAGTCATCCAAATGCTGCAAGACCTACAAGCCCTGCAACAGGTAGTTAAACAAGTACGCTTGGCTCGTGGTAGCTTACAGCTAAATCTGCCGCCCCATCAAAATCCTTACTATGATGAGGGTGTTTTGGGGGCTGTCGTGGTTAATGATTTAGCCGTGCGATCGCTATTAACAGAGTTTGTGCTACTAGTGAATCAACTGATAGCCAGCCACTTGAATGCTTTAGGCATTCCTGCCATCTGGCGAGTCCAGGGCGCACCCGACCTCGAAGATGTGCAAGAAATGCTAAAATTGGCGATTAATTTAGGCGTAGAACTGGCATTAGACCCAGAAGTAGATATCCAACCCCTAGATTATCAACAATTGACCAGAGCTTTTGCCGAATCTCCTTCTGAGCAAGTTCTGACTTACTTGTTACAAGATACTCTCAAGCCAGCGCTCTACAGCACCAGCAAAGGTAATCACTTTGGTTTGGCATTACCGCAATACACCCACTTTAGTGCCCCTCTGCGGCGTTACCCAGATTTACTGATGCAGCGAGTATATTATGCTCTAATAGAACACGGACGTGATCGCCGTAACACCCGTGTCAAAGAGCGCGTCAACCTGCGCCACTCATCCTGTCACGATGAAATTAACTGGAACGTCTTACCCCCAGAATTGCAACAAGAACTCCAAAGCGATTTGACTAGAGTCATAGTGCAAATCAACGACAGAGAAAAAGAAGTCCAAGAAGCCGAAGCCGACTTAGCCGGACTGCAAAAAGCCCAATTGATGAAACAACGCATCGGCCAAGTGTTTCAAGGCGTAATTACTGGCGTTCAGTCCTATGGGTTCTTTGTAGAAATTGAAGTCTCCGCCGCAGAAGTTGAGGTGAGTAGTCATGTTGGTGTACCCTTGCGGGTTGAGGGACTAGTACATGTCAGTTCTCTCAAAGACGATTGGTATGAGTATCGTGCTAGACAACAGGCACTATTTGGCCGCAAAAATCGCGCTTCCTATAGACTAGGCGATCGCGTGGCTGTACAAGTTAAAAGTGTTGATTACTATCGCCAGCAAATTGATTTAGTCACTGTCGGTAGCGATGGTGTCGCGAAAAACTTCAGTGTTAGTAACGCCAACGATGATGTATCAGATTTCTACATGTCAAATGACATTGAGCCTGACGACGATTTAGAACCTTATCTTGAAGATGAAGAATAAAAATCTCCAACAAAGGCTCAATGGTGTCTCTACATAGGTGACTAAAAATATTAGCTGAACTGTGTCGCCTTTCATTTCATCCTGCAAAACCTGTGTCAAATAACACCAAGCCTCTTATTTTAGGCGTATCAGGTGCTTCTGGTTTAATTTATGCCGTTCGCGCACTCAAATTTCTCCTAGAAGCTGAGTATAAAATTGAACTAGTTGCTTCCAAATCAACTTATATGGTTTGGCAATCAGAACAGGATATGCGGATGCCGCCAGAACCCACAGCACAAGAGCAATTCTGGCGGGAACAAGCTGGAGTTCCACTTTTAGGTAAACTCCGTTGCCATCCCTGGGGTGATGTCGGGGCCAATATCGCCAGTGGCTCCTTTCGGACTTTGGGGATGATAATTATCCCATGTAGTATGAGTACAGTGGCCAAAATAGCCGTTGGTTTGAGTTCCGACTTATTAGAGCGAGCAGCAGATGTACAACTTAAAGAAGGACGAAAGCTGGTAATTGTCCCCCGCGAAACTCCTTTAAGCTTGATTCACTTGCGTAATTTAACCTCTTTGGCAGAAGTTGGTACTAGAATTGTGCCTGCGATTCCCGCCTGGTATCATAATCCCCAAACTATTGAGGATTTGGTAGATTTTGTAGTTGCCCGTGCTTTAGATCAACTAGATATTGACTGCATCCCAATTCAACGATGGCAAGGGCGGTAATTCGTAATGACGCGACGCAGGAGCGTCGCTCTAAGCGAAGCTATGCCGTAGGCTTTACGCTAACGCTATCGATGACTCGCTCTAAGCGAAGCTATGCCGCAGGCTTTACGCTGCGCTAACGTAATTCGTAATTCGTAATGACGCTCCTACGGACGCTTGTACCTCGCTCTATGCGAAGCTATGCCGTTCGCCCTTGGCGTCTTTGTTAACAGAAGGCTTGACGCTGCGCTAACGCTACCGCTACGAAGCGCGTAATTCGTAATTAAGAAAGCTAGATTTAATTTAGGTTTCTCTATGCCTGAATCTATAATTTTTTCGGACAATTAGTGTAAAACCCCATTCCCCATTCCTATGGCTGTAATTCGCTTAATTCTATTAGTGGCGGTACTGGGAGGGCTAACGTTATTGTTAGTCCAAAATTGGTCTCCTGCCCTATCGCTAGTATTTTTGGGTATGCGGACTCTACCATTACCACTAGCTATGTGGATTTTGTTTAGTACTGCCACTGGTGCTTTAACATCTTTAGTGATCACTTTCTTATTTAGATTGTCCGATTATTTTGCGATCGCAAAACGCCAAACTCCATCCCAAGCAACGTCAACTTCATCGCGTACAAGAGTAAATCAAAGAGAAAAAACTACACCTCCACCTGCCAATCCTGCATCGTCAGCTGGTAGAACACAATACACTACCAATGAAGCCATCGATGACTGGGAGACAAATAATAGAGATGATGATTGGAATTTTGATGAAAAGCCAGAACAAGCGCCTACTCCCAGTTCTCAATCTCAGGAGTTTAGAGATTCTCGAACCTCCGAACGTCAACCAGATACTAAAAACAGTTCTCAATCTGATTCAGTTTATTCCTATAACTACCGAGAACCAAAAAATACCGCTGTGGGCAAAACTGAATCAGTCTACGATGCCGATTACCGGGTGATTATCCCGCCTTATCAACCACCAAATACTAATCAAGCAGATGATGACGATTGGGGATTTTTTGACGACGACACCGAGGATGAAGATAAACGCTCCCGTCGGTGAGATATAAAAATCTTAGGTCTCTATTTGATCCCACACCGTTCTCTAGACTCCTGAATGACTTTGCCAGTCATCGCAGCTTCCTGCAAAGTCATAAAAGCATTAAAATCTTCTACATCATAACGGGTACTCAGTAGTTCCCTAAGTCGGTTTTCTGCTTCCACAGTTAAATAGCCAGCTGCTAGAGCTTTTTGCACTATATCTCGAATTCTGGTCATGGTTGACACCTTAGTCATACTAATTCTTTGATTCGGGCTTACTTAGGTGAAACATGCAGTAGTTTTTGTGCCTAAACCTTTAAACTAGTAAAGTTGCTGTGTATATTACTGCTATGTCGAGTCATTATTTACACTATCATTGGAAACACTAATTAATTAGACCTGATTATAGCCAGACTTTGGAATTACAGTACTGTGTTTATAAAAACCCAGTGCTTATGCTTAATGAATATTACCCATCAGACATAGATCATTAGTTGTTTATGTAGACAGAAATTTTTTCGATAAAGTTTCAAACAATTTTTGTTAAATTTCTGTTAAGCCAAAGATACCTAATCAACTACTGCCAAGTCACCTAACGAAGGTTACTAAATTCGTTATAAATTTATCGTTTACTTATTCTGCTTTCATACAAGAATCGTTAATATATTGCCTTAGTTACTTTAAATACATAAATAACGCTAATGGCAACAATAAATTCTGATCAATCAAATCACATAGAAGATGAATTTATAGAAGCTAAAAACAATTGGGAATTGGAAAAGTTATACATAGATTTAGCTTCTGCCAAAGGAAAAGCCCTAACACCTGTAGAGAAGAAATTTCTTAGAGGTTTGCTTTGTGGTTGTAGTCCTGCGGAAATTGCGAGTAAAGTGTATCAAAGTCGTAGTAGTAGTACTGTTAGGGTTTATCTTTCTAATGGTTTATACAAATACATAGAAGAAATGCTGAGTAACCAAGCAGGACACTCAGTTAAGGTAAAAAGTTGGAGTCGAGTTACTCATTTATTAGAAAAAGCTGGGTATAAAAAAGTTTGGCTGGGAGTACAGTCAGCGATCGCATCTCTAAACACTAACAGAGGAATAGAGATTGATTTAGTAACAAATACATCAAATCAACTACAAGATTGGGGCGAAGCAATAGATATCAGTTTATTCTCTGGGCGAACAAAAGAACTAGCAGTAGTTGGATCATGGATAGTTCAAGAGCGCTGTCGATTAGTGGTTCTCTTGGGTATGGGTGGGATTGGGAAAACTGCTTTTTCTGTAAAGCTAGCAGAAGAAATTAAAGATAACTTTGCATATATAGTGTGGCGATCGCTACGTCTAGCACCACCTCTAGAAGTCATCTTAGATCAAATCATCCAAGTTTTGTCTCCACAGTCAGAGGCAAAAAAAGCAGTTACCTTAGATGATAAACTTTCGTATTTAATTGATTGTTTGCGCTCCTGTCGTTGTTTAATTGTTTTAGATCATGTTGATGCAATTTTATGTAGCAATGATGAGAATGAATCATTAAAATATCTCACTCCAACAGCCAATAATTTAGAGATTAAAAATACTTTTACCAACTCATTATCACAAATTTGCTATCATCAAGGTTATGAAATGTATGGAGAATTGATCAGAAGAATAGGCGACTCACAACACCAAAGCTGCTTGGTACTAACAAGTCGAGAAAAGCCCCCAGACATTACTGCCATGGAAGGAAAAGTATTACCTGTTCGTTCTTGCAAATTAACTGGGTTAAATCAAATTGAAATCATCCCAATTATAAAAGCAAAGGGATTTTCTAATTTAAAAACAGAGGAATATAAATTATTCACCGAGTTGTATGCAGGCAATCCCTTACTTATTAAGTTAGCTGCTACTACGATTCAAGAATTATTTTCTGGTAATATACACGAATTTCTAGAACAGGGTAATATAATTTTTGGGGATATCCGAGCGATTTTAGACCAGCAGTTTGCTCGCTTGTCTGATTTAGAAAAGCAAATTATGTACTGGATTGCTCTCCAACCGGATTTTGTGGCGGTGGAGAAATTACAGCAGGATATTTTACCAGGCTTGTCAAAGCAGTTTTCGCCAAGATTAATATTAGAAGCGATAGAGTTATTACAAAAGCGATCGCTAATTGAAAAACAAGCATCCGGCTTTACCCAGACTCCAGTATTAAAAGAGTATCTAATTGAACGCTTAATTGAGGAAAATTTTAAATTAAGCGAACAGAAACAGGGACATTTATTGATGAGCCAAACAATTTTTGCAACGCAACTGAAGAAATATATCCAAGAAAATCGCCTTAGAAAATAGACTTCTTGCATAAATTTTTTTTTCACGCAGAGGCGCAGCGAAAAGTTCTGTTCGCGTAGCGTCTCCGTCAGGAGAAGGAGGGTTTCCCTCCGTAGGAACGCCACTTGCGCGGCTGCCGGGGAACCCGTCCAACGCAGTGGCTCAACTTTTCAAGACAGAGACGCAGAGAAGAGAACGCAAAGAAGGACTTTTGCAAAAGGTCTAATGAATTGCGATCGCTCTCTACTTTCTTTGGATAACAATCAGTTCATATCCGCTGCATTTTGTTTTGCTCTAGCAATTTGAATTAGTGCAAGTATTTGTTTCACATTTTCATCTGGTTCACACTCTGGAAACGTAGCTACAACTTCCTCAATCTTTTCTAAGCGATACCACCAAGTTTGACTGGCTCTGTGATAGCGATATCCTTGGATAGATTTGGCTTTAGCTTGAAAGTTACCTCTAGGATCGCAAGGAGCAATAACAATTAGCCAATTAGTGTCATCAAGCTCAATTCGCATATCTATTTTTTGAGCATCAAGCTGATGAGCATAAGCTAATATCTGTTCTGCAAATATCTCCGGTACTCGGATTGATTTAGTCGGTTTATGTCGCCATTGTGATTTGTAGGGGATAAGGTTTTTGGAATTACCATGTTGATGAGCCATGCTTTAACCCCCTAATTGCTAGCTAGTGATGATAGATTTTATCATCGCAGCCAGCAAACAGGGAATAGTTTTTCCTATTTGCTGTTCTTATCTGGGAGTAAGAGACACCTTTGAATATTAGATGTTCGCTGGCTGCGATCGCTCGTCAATTTGATTTTAGGCAACAAGTCAGTACTAAAATAAAGTATTGTAAGGCTTCAAAGTCCGTCATTATCCGGTTTTTTGTCAGTCTCAAACAGCGATTAAGATCACTCATAACTGGAGCAAAGTAATTTGGTAGACAGCTTATTGCAAGGAGTCAACCTATATTTAATTGGCATGATGGGCGTTGGTAAAACAACTGTAGGGCGCTTAGTAGCAAAGCAATTGGGTTATGGGTTCGTAGATACTGATGATGTGATTGTTCAAGCAGCTGGTAAATCAATCAATCAAATATTTGCTGAGGAAGGCGAAACAGCATTTCGCCAGCTAGAAAGTGATGTATTAGCACAAGTTTGTGCTTATACAAAATTAACCATAGCTACAGGTGGGGGCATCGTAGTGCGGCAAGAAAACTGGAGTTACCTGCACCATGGTTTAATAGTGTGGTTGAATGTGCCACTGGAATTGCTTTACAGCCGTTTAACAGAGGATACCACAAGACCACTGTTGCAGGACGCTGACCCGAAAGAAAAATTGCGATCGCTTCTGGAACAACGACAACCACTTTATTCCCAAGCTGATTTGCAAATCACCGTCAGCGAAGGAGACGCAGCAGAAGAAATTGCTAATAGAATCATGGAAGCAATTCCTAGCGTGTTAAAAACGTCAGTTTCTCACTAGTTTGGGGATGGAGAACAGGCACAGGGGTAGGTAGGGAAAAAGGAGCAAGGGGGAGACATATATCTAACTTTTCCCCTCTCCTTGCTCCCTGCTTCCTCATTCCCCTCATCTCCGACTAGCCTGTAGTTATGCGACGGTATCGCCCCTGAATTATTGTATAGATTCCATAGGCAACCAAACCTAAAGCTACAATGCCCAAAAGCCATGAACCATAAGGCTGTTGAGCGAGAGTTTGTAACGCTTCATCCAACCCTCCAGCAGCAGCGGCATTTGACTGAGTTGCCGCTTGAATCAGAAACCAACCGATAATGCAGAATACTATACCCCTTGCTAACAAACCAAATCTACAAATTCCAATCAGCCATTGAGTTTCTCTGTGATCTAACTCAGATAAATCAAGTTCTCTACGAAATTTGACACTATAAGCTTGATAAAACTGATAGAAACCTAAAGCAATTATGAATACTCCTACAGTTCCGACTAACCATTTACCAAAGGGCTGAGAAAGCAAACGTGCAGTCCAATCTTCGGTAGAGTTACTACTTCCACCATCACCAGAACCGCTAATAATTCGTATGGCACTGAAGGCTAAACCTGCATAAATAAAACCATTAATTGCATAACCGATTCGTTGTGCCAAACCCTTGGCATCGTTACCTTTATTTTCAGGGTCTTTAATTACTTGAAAAAAACGCCACAATACGTATCCAATTAAGCCAATTGCTACCAAAGCTAGTAAAAACTTACCAAATGGTTGATTAGCGATCGTACTAAGAGCGCCTTTAGTATCTGTTGTTCTCCCACCTGTACCAAAAGCCGCCTGTGCTGCCAGGATACCAACAACGCCGTAAACTACTCCCTTAGAAATATAGCCAAACCGTGCTAGTCTTTCAACCCACGATGAAGAATGATATCTCAGTTGTTGTGACATGGTAGTTAGGGAGAAGTTTATTTATTTTTTTAGCAATATTTATCTCAAGTTCACATCTATCAAAAGATAAGTTTTGTACCGCTTTCACTAAAATTTATAATGATTTTAATTAGTTAAATTTTAGATATTTATATCTAATAATAGAGGCGTATTATTCAAATTAACGTTATTACTTAAATAAGTGTTAATTGTTAAATTCAACTAGTTCCGTGGGTTTAAGTTCCCCGGTTCTATAATCGGCAGGTTTTGTGTTAGGGTCTGTCTTACTAAAGTTCAGATCGGAGGAAACCCCCTGGTGACTTTGCGCTCAATCCCCATTACAAAACTTAATTACGCGCTTCGC
>NZ_JCACKM010000046.1:0-48121 GCF_059505385.1 Desmonostoc vinosum | reverse complement strand
CTAAGCGAAGCTATGCCGCAGGCTTTACGCTGCGCTAACGTAATTCGTAATTAAAGTAGTGAATTTTACTAGTAGGGGCGGGTTTACTGAGATACTTGTTAATTGGTGATATCTGTAAACCCGCCCCCATTTACTGACAAGGCTTTTAGAGCAGCTTGAATAATATTGTCATATTGTGGTTGAGAGATATCAACCTGTTGGGAAGTTTCACGATTAGTGCCCAGCAGGCCGATTATATGTCCTGGCTGCATTACTAAAACTTTGCCTTCAGGATTTTTAATTCTTAATTCTGAACCAGAACCGTTGGCATAGATGCCACAGATATATTGACGTTGATTGTACTCAAAGGTGGTGCTTGACGGGGTAGATGGTGAGGCGAATAATTTTTGAGGATGAGTTGCAAGTCTTACACCTAGTAGCTCTAATTCGATAGTGGTGTTGCCGTTAAAGTAATTCTCTCGCAGTTTGTAAGCGATATCCAATCGTGAAGGTAGAGGAAAATAGTCGCGCCAACGCCAAGCGATCGCTTTAAGTTTATACTGCTGGTGATCTATAGTTTGAGCAAGTGTGAGTTTGATGTGACCTTTACCTACAATTTGTTGCTCGATTACTTGCACATTTGCTGTCCAGAATATGGGATCAGGGTTATCGATACCGCAGGGATGAAGAATATTTAGTTGTTGGTAAAGCTGCTGCTCGATTTGATTGAGGCTAATTTGGGTATCAATTTTGAGTAAAGGCTTGAGGTGCTGGGGTTCGAGACACTGGTTAGCAAATTCACTCAAATGCGATCGCAATTTCTGCAAATTTTCTGCTGGTAGCGAAAATCCCCCGGCAGCTTTGTGTCCACCAAATTTGCCTAGTAATTTATGACAATATTCCAATGCTTCAAATACATGAAACTCAGGAATTCCCCGTGCTGAACCACGTATATGTTCCTCATTCTCATATGTACCGATGAAAACAGGAACACCGTAACGTTCCACCAAGCGCGAAGCAACAATCCCAATGACGCCGTGATGCCAATTTTGCTGGACAATCACTAATACGCGATCGTCTTGTAAAGATGTGATGTGATGCGTTTCTACAGTTGCGATCGCTTCTTGTTCAATTTGCTCACATATTTGCTGACGTTGCTGGTTAATCGCTTCACACTGCATTGCTTTCTCAAGCGCGATTCCCATATCATCTGTAGTCAGTAATTCAATTACAATTTGAGGATCAGCAATTCGACCAATGGCATTAATTCGCGGCCCCAGGCGAAAGCCGATGTCTTCTGGTTTGAGTGATTTGGGGGGGGAGGGAGACGCGGAGATGGGGAGACGCAAAGACGCGGTGAATAAGCTCTCCGTATCCCCGCGTCCCCGTGTCCCCGTGTCCCCGCGTCCTCTTTCCGCGTCCCCGTGTCCCCCTTGTATCTGTACTCCGGCCATTTGAATTAAAGCTTGCACACCAGGTAACTTGGATGTGGGTAGATGTTTTAAGCCGCGTTTTACCCAGCGGCGATTGACACCAGTTAAGGGTGCTAAATCTGCGATCGTTCCCAATGTAAATAGTGCTAGCATTGGCTGAATTAAGCCTTGCATTTTACCTAGTTGTTGTGCAAGCGATACCGCAAGGATGTAGGCAACACCAACACCAGCAACACCCCGATAAGGAGAAGATTCGGCTATCAGTTTGGGGTTGAGGATGGCGTTAGCTGGGGGTAATTTTTGGGGAATATCGTGGTGATCGGTGACAATTACTTTTAGGTTCAGTTCTCTGGCTCTAGCGATTGGTTCAAATGCTGAGATGCCATTATCTACAGTGAGAATTAAACCGACACCTTCGCTGTGAAATTCTTCAACAATGCGTTTGTTAATTCCGTAACCTTCATGCATCCGACTGGGAATAGCATAGTTGACATTAGCGCCCAAGGTACGCAGACTACGCAATAATAAAGCAGTACTGGTCATACCATCAGCATCGTAGTCTCCGCAAATAGCGATTTTGTGTTGGTAAGCGATCGCCTCTTGTAATAATTCCACACTTACCGCTAAATCGGGAAATTCTTCTAGTGGCGAAGGCAAAATTAAAGACTCTGGATTTAAAAATGCTTGTGCTTGTTCTGGCGTATCAATGCCACGATTAATTAATAACTGGCTAATAATGGGCGTGGTTTTGGTAGCAACCGCCAAATTTTGAGCTAATTCGGTTTGTTGTGGTGCAATTTGCCAGCGCTGATTTGGTAAGCGCCTCCGGTGTTTTACAGGTTCTGGTAAATGGTTTTCAGGCACAGTGTTAGAAGTCGTCTGTTAATAAATGTAAAGACGCGCCATGACGCGTCTTTACATCACGCAAAATTAATCATTAGAACACATTTATACTACCGTCATTGAGGATATAGAGAGAGCGATCGCCAGGGTAGCGCCAACCAGGACGGATTTCTAGGTGTAAAGTACCAAAGTTTGGTTTAGTAACGATGGCTTCGAGAGGTAATTCTGTTTCACTCCAAAAAATCAGAGAGAGATTTGGCTGTGTATTGCCTCCTGGCTCTAATTGTAATTTTTGTCCAGGTTGCAAAGAAATGGGTGTACCTCCTTGCACTCTCTCTAGTTTGACTAAATTAGATGTGGCATTTACTACTTCTATGCGGATACGTTGACCGGGTGTAAACTGAATTGGACGCCGCCCACATTTAGAAGCGCAAGTTCCAGCCAGTACAGCGTTATGGTGATTAATTGATGTAAAAAGCAGAGTTGTTGCTACTAAAGCTGCTGACACTAATTTAAACATGAAATTACACCTAAATGTGTGTAAAATTTAATACTTTAAATTAACATTAAATATATTGACTTGTGTATAGTTTTTATAAAAGGGAACAGGAAAGATGAGGGAGTAAAAAAAGCAGGGGGAGAAATAATTAACAAGTTCCGTGGGTTTAAGTCCCCGGTTCTATAACCGGCAAGTTTTGTGTTGGGGTTAAATCAAACTTAATTACGAATTACGTTAGCGTTAGCGGTAGCGAGTCCTCGAGCGTCAGCGGTAGCGACACAGGAGCGTCGCGTCATTACGAATTACGTTAGCGTAGCGTTAGCGACGAAGGAGCGTCATTACGAATTACGAATTATTTAATCACTCCAGGATCGGCGGCCCCGAGTTCCCCAGTCTCATAACAAATCAACTCGTTAAAATCAGCTTATGGGTTAGGCATTTTAAGAGTTATCAGCTATGAAATTGATTTGTGATCCATCGATTCCCGTAAAAATTCAAAAAATGAAGGAACGGGTGCGGTGGAAGCATCCGAGTATTGTGCAGCGAGGAATTGACCAAACCTGCATGGTACTAGACGATCGCAACCAAAATAATCCAGAATTTTCGTTTATGGTTATCGGAGATTCGGGTACTAAATCTCACTACGGAAACCACCCACAAAGAAAAGTTGCTGAGTTGATGCTTGCTCACCGCGATGAATGCCGTTTTGTGTTACATACAGGAGATGTGATTTATGTGGTGGGTTCCCAAGAGTATTACTCAAGCAACTTTATCGAACCTTACCGGGAATTTATTTTAGGTGGCGACAACCCTAAAAGCATTCCCTATGATCGCATGATATTTAATTTGCCATTTCTGCCAGTGCCTGGTAATCACGATTATTACGATGTCCCATTGATGTATCGCTGGCTAGCTGGAACCACCTTACCACTGCGCCGCCTCTTACGCTACAAAGATATTGAGATTGGCTGGCATGGTTCTTATCAAGGCGATGCCTATGCACGGGCATTTATGGATTATTTGGGGGCAAATTCTCCACAAGATTTAGAACATCATTTAGATAAACACTACACCGCTAAAACCAATACAGGGCGGTGTTTGCGTTACGAACCAGGATATTTTACCCGCGTACCCAATCGTTATTATACTTTTCGTTACGGCGGTATTGACTTTTTCGCCTTAGATTCTAATACTTTTAATGACCCGTCACCTTTACCTGCAACCAAAGAAGGTGATCTGAACCGTCGAGAATTGCATCAGCGTCGCCAACAGATAGACCAAGAAGAATTACAGATTTTAGCAAAATGCGATCGGCTTAACCCAAATATACCCGCAGACGCCGAACAACTCGATTACCTTAGTGCCAAATTAGACCAAATCAACGAAATCAAAATCGACATCGAAAAACAGCTGACATCCGATAAAGTGCCAGCAGTAGACTTTGAACAACTCCATTGGTTGCGAAACAGACTCATCGAATCTTGGAATACAGCAGATGTACGCGGACGAGTAATTTATTTCCACCATCCCCCCTACGTTACAGAGGCTACCAAGTGGCATCAAGCACAAACCTTAGCGGTTCGCCACCGTTTACGTTGGGTATTTGAAGCAGTAGCCGAAACTCTTGGTTCCCTAATTAAAGAACGTCCCATAGTCGATTTAATCTTAAACGGTCACGCCCACTGTCTAGAACATCTCCGTACAGTTGATACCGGATATGCTGACTCACACATCAACTGTATTATCTCCGGTGGTAGCGGTCATCGTCCCCGCCGCCAGAGAGAGGAGGGAACTGAATTGATGGAAACTTTTACGGAAATCACAGGTAAATCCACTCGCAAAGTTGCCGATTCAATGCTTTACATCGGCCGTCATGATTACGCTTCCCAAAAGCGACTACCTTACTCATGCGTGCGAATTGATGTTTTAGATGGTTGTCCCCCCAAGTTTATCGTCAAACCCCTAGTTACTGAGCGTATCAACGATGAGTGGTATAGTCACCAGTTTCAGCCATTTGTAGTATAAAATCTCTGCGTACCCCTCTGCGTTCACCTTTGTGTTTATGCCCAAACAGAAGCTTTTACATCTCATCCTAGCCAGCTTATTAATAGTTACTTGCTGCTTATTCAACACTGACACAGCAGTAGCTTCTGCAACCGCCATAACTTACAAACAACGAACCATCCACAGCCTAGACGGCATCGGCAAATACTACATGGGGCGAGAAATTGCTAAGGTTATGGGACATACGGGTGCAGGCTGGCTGGAAAGGGCAAGCCGAGAAGCAGAAGAAAAACCAAGCAGAATAGTGAGTGTTCTTAACCTTAAACCCAACGATGTGGTTGCAGATATTGGTGCAGGTACAGGTTATTTAAGCTTTATCATTGCACCTTTATTACCAAAAGGCAAAGTCTTAGCTGTAGATATTCAGCCAGAAATGTTAGATATCATCAAGTTTTTTCAACAAGAGAAAAATATTATCAACATTGAACCTGTTTTAGCAACCCTCACCAACCCCAACCTGCCATCCGCAAGTGTCGATTTAGCATTGATGGTGGATGCTTACCACGAACTTGAGTATCCCCAAGAAGTGATGAAAAAAATTGTGAACGCGCTCAAACCAGGTGGTAGGGTAGTTTTGGTTGAGTATCGGGCTGAAAATCCTTTCATTATGATCAAACGTCTGCACAAGATGACTCAAAAGCAGGTTCGTAAGGAAATGCAAGCTATTGGTTTGGTTTGGCGTGAAACCAAAAACTTATTACCCCAGCAGCATTTAATGATATTTGAAAAGCAAGCTTAAGATTTTTGAGGAATCAAGCTGGCGCTTTTGGTTGTACTATCCCACACTATCCAGCTAACAGAATCATCTAAATCAACAGCACTATTGGAAACTTTAAAATATAGCTTTTCTGCACCTTTAGTTTCAATCGCAAAGTCGGCATTTTGGGCATAAATAACTTTAAAACCCTTGTCTCGTAAACAATACATTGCCCAAGCTTTCAAAGATTGTTTATATGGTTCGTGAGGAATTGGCGGTTTTGTGATCGTTTCTTCAATGACTTTAAATATTTGCATGAGTTTCCTGTTTCTCCTCCCGTAGGTGGCATTATAATCAATTCCCCCTGAGCATTGCGTTCTAATTTTAAATCGGGGTTTTCCTCACACATGTGAGCATAATTACAGAATTAAGATTTAGTGTAAGTGCTGTCATAAGTCTGGATCACAACGAATTTCAATCATCAAGCCATCAGGATCGTAGAAGTACACACCTCTACCAGTGGGACGGGTAACAGGGCCATGAGCGATCGCAATCTCATTGTCTCGCAATACTGCCACCGCTTGCTCAAATAACGGCGGATCTATATCAAAAGCCAGATGATAAGCTCTAGTAAAATTCCGTTCTGGATTTGGATCAGGTGGTGTTAAATCGGGTGTCCAAAATAGATCTAAAACTGTGCCATCCGGTGTGACAAAATTGGCTACCTTTCCTGATGCTACAAGTTCCAGCAAGGTTTCCGGTACTTCATCGCCAACGAGTTCATGCAAACCCAAAATAGTACCGTAAAAGTATCGAGAAGCTTGCATATCACAAACATTCAAAGCAATATGATGCACCTTACGCAGATTTCCCACTGCTAAAACACTTTTCACTGTTTGAGAACTAGATAGCATGATAGAAAAGATTTCTCTACAAAGATAGAAGTTAAACTATTCTACTAAATTTTATTATTTATATAAATTCTAAACAATTTGCAAACTAGCGAAATCCTCTATTTATATCAAGTTCGGATAATCGCTTATTATTAAAATTTCTCTGTGTCCCCGTATCTTTGCGTCAGCCCTAACAATAAGTCTTCAAGCTAACATGATATTATTCTCTCTCTTGGCGTCTTAGCAGTTCGTTATGTCATTCGATTATTCCCTAGATTTTCATCACATTGATTTTCGCCAACATCCCGAACTTTATCGTGTTGGTAAAGGCGAGCAAGGTGTACTCTTAGTAGAACCATATAAATCCGAAATCCTTCCCCATTGGCGCTTCAAAACACCTGATATTGCTAAACAATCCAGCGAAAAAATCTACAAAATATTTCTTGATTACTTAGAACAAGATGATTTTGTTGGTGCAGATATGGCACGTAAATTTTTACAAATGGGCTATACACGCTCTCGCCGTTATGCTAATCATAAAAGTGGGAGAAAATACAAACAAAACTCACAACTAGCCAATTCTAAAAAAGAGATTTTAGCCTACGACGTAGACCCAGTAAAAGCCGAGTCAGCAGCAATATTTAAAGTCAAATGGATAGAAGCAAAAACAAATGCAAAATATCTCCAACTGTTAGCCAAGCATAAACAGATGTACGAAATTAACTAGCAATCTCAAGCTTTACCGTCGATATTCATCACCACAATCGCCAATTAGCTCATATAAATCTCGTGATTTGTGAGATATTGTGTCTATGCGATCGCCATCCTCAGCATTCAGCGTCAAAGTAAATACTTTGGCGTTATCTTGGATATGTTCAGATACACCAAGTCTAGCACCAACAATTACGCCGCCAACTGTGGGTTTATCTAAGATATAACGTACTGCCACATTCGAGATACTTACCCCATGCTGATCAGCAATTTGCTTGAGGGTCGAAAGCAACTCTTGAAATAATCGCCAACCGCCCCAAGCATCAATTATATTTTTGTATTTTCTCAAGCTGGCTGTACCTAAGTCAAACCTTCCTGGTTCCGGTTTATCCAAATATTTTTCTGATAACAAACCACCACAAACTGTGCCGTAAGTAAAAAGTTTGATGTCGTGCTGTTGACAAAATTGCACCATATTAATTTCAGGACGGCGATCAACTAAGGAAAATTGTACTTGGTTAGACACAATTTTAATACCTGCGTCCACAATAATCTTGAGATGTTCGGTATCAAAATTAGTTAAAGCAAGATGTTTAATTTTTCCCTCAGTCTGAAGTTCCGCCATATATTTGAGGGCTTCAAGGTAGTTTTTATCTTGATATTCCCACCAGTGGAATTGCATCAAATCTAATGATTCAACATCCATTCTGCGGAGGGAGATATCAATATTTTCCTCCACTAGCTTTTTCGTCATTTTCCCTGGACGAGGAACCCATTTTGTAAAGGCTTGCAAATTAGCTAAAGCCTCTTTCCCGCGATTAGCAATTAATTGACGGCGAAATTCACCAATAAAATCTTCTGCGGGGCCATAATGATCTGCTAAATCCCAAGTGGTAAAGCCTGCATCCAAATAATCAAACATAGTTTGAATAGCAGCTTTAGGGTTAATGCTTCCGTGTCCGCCAGAGACTTGCCACATGCCATTTAAAATCCGGCAAATATTTAAATCAGGAGTAAATTGTAAACGACTTTCTACGGGTAATGTCATATTATTTGGATTTGGAATTTTTAACGCCAGTCTTTTGCAGCTTGTTCGAGAACGTAAGCAGAAACATCTTGAATTTCTTGCTCATTCAGACGGTCTTTGTAAGCTGACATATTATTTTTACCATTGGTAACAATAGATATAATTGCCTCCATTGAATCCATTTTATATTTATTCAATGCTTTCTTTTTCAATGTCTTATTTCGCCTGACTATATTACCACCGTTAATGTGACAACCAGCACATTGAGTGCTAAATATTTGCTCGCCATTTGCTATATCTACGGCGCTAGCAGGCAAAATTATAGTACTTGTCAATAGCCCAAATATTACTAATACTAGTGTTAGTAGTTTTTTCACTTATGCTTCTCCTTATAAGGATTCAAAGTCAGCCGTAAATCCTGCAAAATGCGTACAGTCTTCTTGAAATGCTTCAGCATCACTAACATCTTCAATTTTATATGTCATGATGCGTGTCCCATCTGGCATCTTTTTAGAAGAAGTACAATCGCCTTGATATTTATCTGCGATCGCTTTAAATTCACTACCATAAATTTTCCAAGCATCGCCTGAACAGGTGATGTTTACTTGCCACATAATCGAGATTTATTTAATAACAACAAATACTCATCATCTCACAAATAGGCAACATAGTACATAAGCTGTTCCATATATAACTTGCATAATTAGGGCGGGCAAGATGCCCACCCCACAAGAGTTTTATTTAATTTGATTATGTAATTTAGATGTTTTTTAGCTTATCACTGACTTGATTAGGTAGGCATCAAAAAGACTGAGTTCAATGGCTGAAGTTTTCTATCTAAAGGAAGGGATTAGCTAAATAGGGCTACGTCATAATGTAAATATAGCATCATGTCTATAATTTTTTCCAAATTAGCTTAATCCCCAGAGTTGAAGATGTCTAAAAATATCAAAGAGCAAATCCAGGCTGATTTACAACAAGCTAAAGCAACTGGTCAGTTAAGAACTGAAAGAATTAGAGAAATTGTCAAAGCCGCAGTTTCTCAAGTATCTTCTGAGTTCAAAGAAGGTTCTAGCGAACTTCGTAGTCTTGTTAGAGATGTGGTTTCTGCTGTGATTGAAAACTTTCAAGAAAAAGGTAGCGAACTGAAAGAAGAAGTGACAGCTTCAATAGAAGGAGCAATAGAAGGAATTAATACAAAAAGACACGAATCTATTGCTAAAACTCAAACAGAAATGAAAAAGTTGCAGGCTCAATTAGATAACGAAGAAGCCGAACTCCAAAAAGAAGTTGACGTAATTTTAGCCGAGGTTGAAGAAACAAGTAAAGAAAAACCTGCTACTACCAAGACTGCAATTGACTCTGCTGTTGATGCGATTAAAAATAGCGAAGAAGCATCCTTACTACAAAAGCGTTACGCTCAATTACAAGCACAGTTAGCTATTGTCAGAGCAAATTTAGCAGCACGCTACGGTGGACGTGCTGATGAGGTTAAAGACTACTTAGATGAGGCTAAAAACTGGTATAGTCAAGCTCGTCCACAAGCCGAAACTATGGTTACACAAGTACAAGAAAAGCACTCACGGTTAGACCAAAAACTAGGTGAAGCAGGTACAGCCATAGCGAAAAAAGAACGGCAAGTAAAACTAATTCTCAGAGAATTGTTGCTATCAGCAGCCGACTTATTTAAAGAAAGAGAACATTCTGAGAAATAGAAATAAACATCAAAATAGTTAGGATATATATCCTAACTATTTTTATCTCACGCAGAAAAGCCAGTGCGTTGCACAAGAATTATTAATTACGAATTACGAATAGTCCTTCTTTGCGCCTCTGCGCCTCTGCGTGCAAATATAATTCCTAATCATAACAGCTAAAAGCCTCAGAATTTCTTCTGAGACTTTCGTGAACAAGAGTGTCAGCTAAAATTAAGAAATCGGTTCTTGTCTATTAAGTGCTTCCTCATACTTAGCAATTACCCAAACTGCGTGAATACTACCGGGAAGCCAGCCAAGAAGTGTGAGTAAAACGTTAATTAAAAAACTGGGGCCGATACCAACTGTGAGAAAAACGCCTAGAGGAGGCAATACCAAACCTAAAAGTAAACGAGCTAATTTCATGATTGATTCTGTTACAGTTTTGCGATTGGTCAATTACATTCTCGTGATCATACCGAATTATAAAATCCATCCATTGAATTATTTTAATTCGGGATTTTACTTAGCTAGAGGGTAATTCGTTTTGGCTTTTTACATCACCACCGCTGGTTAAAGCCAGATTTCTCTCAGCAAAGTATTTATTGATGAAGGTGCTAGAAAAAGATAGAATTACTGGCCCTATCAGAAAAGCGATAATTCCTCTAACTGAGAATCCAGGAACCAGCACTGCTGCTAACCAGAAACACAAACCGTTAATAATTAGCGAAAAGGCTCCTAATGATACAAAGTTAAGCGGTAGAGAGAGAGTAGAAAGAACTGGTTTAACTGAACCGTTAATTGCACCAATTACTAAAGCGGCAATTATAGCAGCGGGAAAGTTAGCGATATTAACACCAGGGATTACTAAATCAACAATTAGCAGACTTAAAGCTGTAGCGATCGCGGTTAAAAAGGTTCCCATCATTTTTCTTCACCTATAGAACCAAAAATTTATATTGTGCATGTCTTATTTCCATCTTTAACTAAGCGCTAAGCTTTAGCATCTTTTGCAAGATAGATTCTGCTTCTACCATTTGGTCGAGAATTTCAAGGACTTATATTTTAACGAAGCTAGGAGGCAGGGGGCCATTTTTGTAACGGGGATTTATAACCCCCCTCCAAAAACCTTTCGCCTTCAAAGGCAAGGTTTTAGACCCGATTGTTTCCATAAAATTAGGGTCATTAGTACAACTTTATGGCTCTACCGTACTTGTTATACCAAATAGACATGTTTGCAAAAGGGAACGCTTAACAAAGGAAAAAGGCAGTGTTAAGAAATTAATGTCGAAAAATTAGCGTAGTTTCCCACACATAGCAAGCTATTTGGGATTTTTTTATAGCAACTTGAGCATCATAGTACTGAAAAATCAATTTTATAAATCACAAGTATTTCTAACTCCTTCTTGAGTATGTTGACGAAATATTAACAACATGTTTTTATCCATTCCCCATTACCCCTCATCCCCACTCCCTCCGCGAGCGGGGGCCACGAGTTCCCCAGTACCCCATTTCCTTCTATTTATGTGTCGTAATCTACCAAAAAGCTGATTGCGTAGGTACGAATGTCATGGTTTAGTGAAATTAAATAACTCATATTAGGAGCCAATATGACAGAAAGCAATATTAAGCGGCAGCTAATAATTATTGGCGGTGCTGAAGATAAAGAAGGGGAATGCCATATTTTACGAGAATTTGTTCGCCGCGCTGGGGGTACAAAAGCAAATATTGTGATTATGACAGCAGCCACAGAACTGCCAAGAGAAGTAGGAGAGAATTATATCAGGGTGTTTGAACGTTTAGGGGCCGAAGATGTTCGGATTGTAGATACAGAAACCCGTGAAGATGCAACCTCATCCACTGCACTAGCTGCGATCGCCAAAGCAACTGGTGTATTCTTTACAGGAGGAGACCAGGCTCGTATTACTAGTATTCTTAAAGATACTGAAATTGATACAGCTATACACAAACGGTTTGCAGAAGGCGCAGTCATAGCAGGCACAAGCGCAGGTGCTGCGGTGATGCCAGATAATATGATTGTCGAGGGTGACTCTCAAACTAATCCTCGGATGGAAATTGTGGAAATTGGCCCTGGTATGGGTTTTTTACCAGGAGTAGTAATTGACCAACATTTTTTACAACGCGGTCGCTTAGGACGCCTAATTTCTGCTTTGGTACAACAGCCTGCTGTTTTAGGATTTGGTATTGATGAAAATACCGCGATGGCAGTTACTGATAACCAATTTGAAGTAATTGGCGAAGGTGCTATCACAGTTGTGGATGAATCAGAAGCTACATATAACAACATGGATGAAATTTTAAAAGATGAGTCGTTGGCGATTTTTGGCGCGAAGTTACATATTTTGCCCCATGGTTACAAATTTGACCTCAAGACTCGTAAGCCCATTCCCAAAAATGGCTCGGTAGCAGATGTTGCTGTACCAGTTGCCTCAGCAAACGCTTAAGTTTTCCAGTAATTATATTTGATTTGTAAAAAGTGGAAAATTCAGATTCCCGGCTTTTTAAAAAAGCGGGGTTTTTTTGCATTCTTATTTCAAACTGGTAAAAGATTAAATATTTTAATATTATTTATTGTTATTTCTTGAGGCAGAAGCTACCAATAATAATATACTAAAAAATTATCTTATTAACCAGATAGCATTTTTCAATATAAATTAATAAACAAAAGTGTAAAACCTGACACTGCCATTTGTTAACTAACTTAATTGAAAATTGCTATATCAATCACTTTAAAAAAATAAAATGACAAGTTCCATTGAATTTAAATTGTTTGCTCCTCGTAATCAGAAAGCCGCATTAATTGGTTCTTTTTTAGCAGGGAAAGAAATACCCATGCAAAAAGGTGAAGATGGTTATTTCCGAACTCAAATAGAATTGGCAGATGGCATTTATCAATATAAGTTTCGCATTCAAACTCAAAGTCCGAATTTTGCCTCTAATGAATGGATAGAGGTGATTGATCCCTACGCCACAGATGTTGATGAAGCTAAAAAACAAGGGATTGTGCGAATTAAAGATGGTAAACGAATTGTTGACGCTTATGTTTGGCGGCACGATGATCAGTCATTATCTAATAATCAGGAATTAGTAATATATGAAATGCACGTTGCCGATTTTACAGGTGATGAAACTGATCTTGAAAAACGAGGCAAATATTTAGGGATAATTGATAAGTTAGATTATCTCAGTGAACTAGGAATTAACGCAATAGAATTAATGCCTGTTAATGAATACCCTGGTAATTACAGTTGGGGTTATAAGGTTCGGCACTTTTTTGCAACAGAATCTAGTTACGGTTCAACAGCAGATTTAAAACACTTAATTGATGAGTGTCATGGTAGAGGCATTCGCGTTTTCATTGATGGAATTTATAATCATACAGATGAAGAATGCCCCTTAATGCTGATTGACCGAAATTACTGGTACTACGAACACATGCATTATCCAGAAGACCCAGCAAATTACTGGGGGCCAGAGTTTAACTACAACAATTATGATCAAAAATTAGATGTTAAGCCTGCATGGAAATATATTGGCGATGTAGTGCAATTTTGGATTAAAGAGTATCACATTGATGGAATTCGCTTTGATGCAGTGCGGCAATTGGCTAATTTTGAATTTTTCGACTGGCTAGCCAAGCAAACGAAAAACCATGCTGCACCCAAGGAGTTTTATAACATCGCCGAACACATCCCTGATACAAACACCGTAGTCAAACCAGATGGGCCATTAGATGGATGTTGGCACGAGAGTTTTCGCTACTTTATGGTGCCAATAATCAGTGGTGAAAAATTTGAATTAGATCATTTGAAGCAGATTTTAGATCCTAAACAACAAGGTTATGCGATCGCCACCAATGTGATCAACTATATCGCAACTCATGACCGCGAACGTCTGTTAAAAGAATTAGGCGATCGCTCCATATTTGACAAAGCTGCATTTGCACGCGATAAACTAGCAGCTGTCTTATTAATGACAGCAATGGGCATACCGATGTTATGGATGGGAGAAGAATTTGGCGAATACCAACCAAAAAGTGAAAGTGTCACACAGCCACAAAAAATTAACTGGTCTTTATTAGCAAACGACCAAAATCGAAATTTATTTACCTATTACAAAAAACTGATTGTCTTACGCCGACAAAACCCAGCATTACAAAGCAACAATATCGATTTTTTCTACGAAAATGCGGAGGCCAAAGTGTTAGCCTACACTCGCTGGAACAACCAAGTTTCCCATGTCGTTGTTGTTGCTAATTTCTCTGACCAAGATCTCATCAAACATGAAATTCCCAACTTTCCAGAAGTTGAGTATTGGCAAGATTGGTTTGGCAACCGTGAAATAGAAATAGGAGAAGATGATTTAGTTACAGACCTACCCAGCTACACAGCCAAGATATTTATTTCATGCTAGTGGTTTGTCCCCTAAATTCTGCAAGGTTCGTAGTCAGCACAAAGCGTGCTTTCATGTTAGAGGACTAAAGTCCTTACTAAGCTAAAAAACGTTTAAATTGCATAATCAAATTAAATCAAACTCTTGTGGGGTGGACCGAAAAGCCATTGGTGTCAAGTTAACATAGAACCGATGTCCCGCAAGGAACTGAAGTTCCTTGCTGATAGCAAAAGTCATCTGAAGATGACTAAATATCCCTCAAGATTTTGAGTCTACTTCAGTAGACTTGAGCTATTAGCCAAGAAATTTATTTCTTGGCGGGCGAGGAAGCCAACACCGAAGCTATTTCTAGCTTAAGTTGACAATTACAAATTACGAATTACGAATTACAAACGCGTTCTCTGCGGTTAGTTCTCTTTCCTTTCCAACTTCATAAACTATGCAGCATCAAACTCTCTGCAACGACTGTGCTTTTCATATTCTGATAGAAAAAATCATAGAGTGCATTCATCCTGATGAGATAGAAATTAATTGTTCTACTGTGATTTTTTGCAATTCATTCCAACCAACACAGGAAATTGACAGCCCTTGTGTATCCTTCGATTTAGACGATCATTTGATTACTCTTGATCAACAGAATTGAGTTCAGTATGCCATTCCCTCAGAATTAATCCAGACCAAAGCGTAAATCCCAGAACTGCTAATCCTGTAATCCCATCTGTACAGATAAACAAGTGCATTCTCAACGAAAATTGAGACATACTTCCATATAAATAATGTCCTAAACTACTCAAACCAGTTAAAGAATAAATAGCAAGACACATATACGCTAGCCAATATTTTCTATTCCCATACAATAAATATCCCACAATACCAACCGTTGTCATAACTATCCATGAAATATAAATTGAAGGTGGAGTAATCCAGTTTGGTTCAGGATAACTATTAATAAATAGAAAGTTATCTGTATAGTGAATACTTGTAGCGATAATACTCACAATTAACAAAAATTGCAGTAGAGATTGACGTTTAACGTTAATATTCATAATTACTCCTTTCGAGGTTAAATGCCAGTCAAAAACTTATTCGATTCAGCATCGTTGGCAATTAAATATGGTATAAACAAAGCGCGTTCTTCTGGGCTAAGCCGCCGTGGGCGCATAGTTCGCTTATCAACAAATAATCCTTTTTGTAGTCCTTCAGCAACAAGTGTTTTTTGGCTATTGTAAAAGCGAAACTGCATAATAGCAGAAGCATTTCGTAGTTCAGCTAACCAAAGTTCAAGTTGCACGCGATCGCCTAAATATAAAGGCGATTTATAAGTAATACTAGTATGAACCAAAACAGGTGCAAAACCTTGATTGAAAATCTCATGAGTTGGCAGTCCTATAGCCTCTAATAACTTAGTTCTTCCTATCTCCATCCAATGAATATAAACAGCATTATTGACATGTCCCAAAAAATCGATTTGATAAGAGTAAACTTCTAAGTCAAAGCTAATTTTTTGCATGATGTTAACTGGAAAATAAAAGTCACTCACTGGTGACAAGCAAATAAGTAAAAATCATGATCCGCGACAAACAAATAAGAAACTAAAAGTCGAACTAAAATAAGTATTGAGTTTCATCACCTATTAACTGTTTTGAATAAATTAATTGCTGAAATAAAATGACTATTACCTTCTCAGACATCTCAGATTCTTCAGAACTTGCCAAACTTCAGACCGAAATAATATCAAAACGCGATATTGGCAAGATTGTGTTTGAAATCAAGCAATTAATATCTGATAGTACCGTTGAAAAGTTAGAAAACGTGACTAATATTCTCAATTTATTTGTCACTCAACTAGGATATTTTGATATTGATAATAAATGGTTAAAAATTAATCAAGAAGAAGCAAAGAAAATTTCACTACTTGTGATGACAAAAGACTTAGCTTATCGTGGAGAAATCATGGACATAGAAGCAGCTGAGCAAATCTCCACTCAAATCTTCAACCTCTTTGCTAAAGATTGTCAGTTCTTTACAAATGCAATATTTGTCGATAATTACTCCGCTATCAGCTCATGGAATCCCGTAACTCCAGCAACATTTGATACGGGAATTATTATTCTCAGCAATACAAAAATTGGGATGCTGTGGGTAGAAGATGAAGATTAGTTAAGACGTAGAGACGCGCTGTTTGCAGCGTCTCTCTACTTTAATCGAGAGTTAATCACAATTTAATCAAACTATGAGAACTTAATAGTTATTAGTCATCAGTATATTTCAGGACTAATAATTATTCACTGAATCTAAGAGTAATTTAAGTTTATACAAAACTAAAGTTTTTACTCTTGAAAATTATTTTATAAATCAATTAATTTAATTAATAAATCTCAGCCTTAATTTTACTTTCAATACCATTTCTATTAGTATCAAGGATCTAACCTAGTTAAGTGATGTACAAATTAGCTTTTCCTTTAAAGGTATCAGCAGGAACCGCGCTGTTGTTTTTCTTTTATGTCTCCAGTGTGAATGGCGCTACAATTTCCGAAGGATTTGAGAGTGGCGTCAAAGGCAGTTATGCAGCAGCCGATGCTAACCTCAGTACAGGTGTTTGGAATTTTAATGACGCGTTGATTGGCAATCTTAGCTCTGATGCTAAGAGTGGAGTACAGTCTGCCCGCATTCGCAACAGCGGCAAATTGACTATGAAATTTGACCGTACTACGGGTGCTGGTTCCATCACTATTAAACACGCTAAGTTTGGTTCCGACGGTAACACAACTTGGGGAATGTGGTGTTCAACTAACAGCGGTTCTTCATGGGCACAAATTGGTTCTGTAATCACTACTACTTCCACAACACTGCAAACAGCAACCTTTACTCCCAATATTGCTGGCACAGTTCGCTGTGAAGTTCGTAAGACAGATGGAACTGCAAACAGAACCAACATTGATGACATCGTAATTACTGATTATGGTTCTTCTGGTTCTCCTTCCCTACCATCTGGTTCTTTACCCTTCTTTGACGATATCAACAATCCTGTATCAGGCTTAGCCTACGGTAGTCCAGCTGATGTTACACCCATACCACCAACTCTCAACAGTTTTGACACAGCCGTGAATCAGCTTTGTGGCGCACCCGGTACAGTCGTTAGTCGTAGCGGTTTCCAATCTTTAATGCAAAATAATCCTACTGTCTTGGCAAATATCAAAGCATATGTAGGAGGATTTCTAGAAACAGGTCGGACTTCTGATGCACAATTCTTAGAAGACTTAACCGATGTCTGGTTTAACGTGGAAGGTTTTGAGCATGTCTTCTGTGGCGAACCAGTTATAGGTGGTTCTATTGGCGGACTACATTTTATTGGCCGTTATATTGAACTTCAAAATCAAGGTTTAGCCGGACGGCTGAGCAATAACACTTATAGAGAAGAAGTCATTCCCGGTGCAGTCTACACAATGGGCGTAGTGATGAAGGTTGGCAACGGAACAGCTCAATCTTCTATCAAAGGTTATCCTTACACTCTCAACGCTGAAGAAATTCTATCAGTAGCAACTTTAGGTTATAAGAACAACCCCAACACCAGCACTACCAACCAAGCCTGTAATTTGAGTGTAACCGACGATGGTAAAACGTTCAAAGCCGTATTTGTCAGAAGAGAAGGTGCTATCCGTACTTTTTATCCTGATGCTACTCCCAGTGGTAATCCCAATTGTAATGGGGAGTAGGGAGTGGGGGGAAGAGATATTTTCATATCATTCACTCTATGCACAACGGACACATTGTTCAACTGGGGCGAACTCCGCACGCAAGTGTCCTCTTCTGCGCGGCAGTCGCTCATGGGGGAGACCCCAAGACCGCGCTGCCTTGCCTCTGCGCCTCTGCGTCTCTGCGTGAAAATAGAAAATTTTAATTAATAAACAGTATTTGAGATGAGCAACCAAGAAATTTAAAAACCTGCCAAAATGGCAACCACATCCTAGATAAGTCAAGTTAAATTGTAGAAGATAAACGACTTCAAGGGTGTTGTTATCAGGGTCTACCACGTAAGTTTAGCTTATTTACTAGTACTTTCTAGCGTAGGAATCATAGAACAAACAAATCTACATCTAGCCAAATAAATATTAATAATTAAGTTTGACATTTGCTGCAACAGAACTAATCAATACGTGGCGTTGTTGAAATACGAATTAGCCCCCTAAATCACAAACAACGTCTGTACAAATATTTCTGTTCACTCCAGCGGCAAATGGCAGAGTGGGAGTTGTAAAGCTAAGTGGTATGCTTCCTCCCACTCTATTTTTTTGAAATTGCATCTCATCGATACCTTTGTTCCTCAGTATTCTTGGCGTTCTGCCGCTTTGCATCTCAGGCGATTATAAAATAGAGCATAGGGCACGCAAGCAATTACAGATACCCCAAGTAAAATGTTCTGGAAGTGGTGCTTTAGATTATTAATTGGATTATTAGCGCTGTGGCTACTCTGGGATTTGAGTTCCCACTTGGGTGCAGAGATTCTCTGGTTTCAAAAAGTCGGTTATTTGCAAGTATTTTTACTGAGAGTACTCACTAAAGGTGCTTTGTGGGCAGTTGTGGTTAGTATAACTGCTGCCTATCTTCTGGGAAATTTGTGGTTAGCACAACATTTGAAGTATCCCCAGTCTTGGAAGCTTGAGCAAGTTGAAGGACTAGATAGTGAACTCAAAAGCTTTCTCAGTCCTGACTATCAGAGATTCGATGCAACTAAAACATCCGATCATCAACGCTTACAACCCTTAAAACTGCGCTGGCTATTACCATTAGCTTTAGTGTTGAGCTTATTGGTAGGCTTAATGCTAGCCCATTACAGTCAGATTGCCCTTTCTTACTGGCATTCTCCAGTTAGCAAAGCTAGCTTACCTGTGCCGATGCTGTTTCGACCAGAAATTATCGGGCAACTTAGTAAGCAAATTGTCTCTCAAGTTTGGTATCTTGGATTACTTGGGGGAATAACGATCGCTATCCTAATTTATCCCCAATTTATCCTCAGCGCGATCGCAGTTTTGTTTACTGCCATATTCGGGTTTTTATTATCCCAACATTGGGCAAAGATACTACAATATTTTCACCCCACGCTCTTTAATAACTCTGAGCCGCTATTTCGCAAAGATATCAGCTTCTACGTATTTCACCTCCCAGTCTGGGAAATACTGGAACTGTGGCTGATGGGGTTATCTTTATATGGTTTTGTGGCTGTCACCCTTACCTATCTCCTCTCGGGACACAGTTTAAGTCAGGGAATTTTCCCTGGTTTTTCGCCTAGACAGCAGCGTCATGTGTCTGGTTTGGGTGGCTGTTTAATGCTGGTGATAGCTTTGAGCTACTGGCTTAGCCGTTACGAATTGGTATATTCTACCCGTGGGGTGAGTTATGGTGCTAGCTATACCGATGTCACAACACAGTTGCCAGCTTACACAATTTTGTGCGTTCTGGCAGTGGCGATCGCATTTTATCTACTGTGGCGAACGATTTTTTGGCGATATAAGTCTCGGTATCACCGATTTGGATTTTACCTATCAGGGCTATATTTTGTCTTAGCTGTCTTGGGTGGCTGGATTTTGCCAACTGCGGTGCAATATTTAATTGTTGAACCAAATGAATTGCAACGAGAGCAACCCTACATTCAGCGGACTATTGCCTTGACTCGGCAGGCATTCGGCTTACAAGCAATCAATACTATTCCCTTCAACCCGCAAGGAACACTAACTCAAGCAGATATCAAAGCTAATGACTTAACCATTCGTAATATTCGCCTTTGGGATCAGCGGCCGCTGCTAGAAACTAACCGTCAACTGCAACAAATTCGACCCTACTATCGGTTTCCCGATGCCGATATTGATCGGTATACCCTAGAAACAGACATAACTGCAACCAGACCAGCTGCATCTCAACAGCCACCAGTATCTCAGCCAACCGAAGCAACCGAACAGCGGCAAGTACTAATTGCAGCAAGGGAATTAGACTACACTGCCGTACCACAACAAGCTCAAACTTGGGTTAACCGTCATTTAATTTATACTCATGGCTACGGGTTTACCATGAGTCCGGTGAATACAGCCGGAACAGGTGGACTACCAGAATATTTTGTCAAAGATATTAGCGGTAACAAGAGTGCCCTTAGCACATCTAGCGAAACCATTCGTAACAGCATTCCCATTGGGCAACCCCGAATTTATTATGGTGAAATTGCTAATACGTATGTCATGACAGGCACAAAAGCCAAAGAGCTAGACTATCCCAGTGGTAGTGATAATGTATACAATAGTTATGATGGACAGGGTGGTGTCTCCATTAGTTCACTGTGGCGTCGGTGGCTATTTGCTACGTATTTAAGAGACTGGCAGATGGTGTTTACACAGGACTTTACACCTCAGACAAAGGTATTATTTCGACGGAACATTAACCAAAGAATTCGCGCGATCGCACCTTTTTTAAAATTTGACAGCGACCCTTATCTAGTTGTTGCTAATACCAATACCAGCAATGATCACAATCAAAATTATCTTTACTGGATTATCGATGCTTACACAACCAGCGATCGCTATCCTTATTCAGATACAGATAGGGATAACATCAACTACATTCGTAATTCCGTTAAAGTAGTAGTTGATGCTTACCATGGAACAGTAAAATTTTATACCACTGATACAAGCGATCCGCTAATTACTACCTGGTCAGCAATATTTCCCAAGATGTTCCAACCGCTGAGTACCATGCCTGCAACCCTCCGTAGTCATGTGCGTTACCCAACGGACTTTTTTAGAATTCAATCTGAGCGGTTGATGACATATCACATGACCGATCCCCAGGTATTTTACAACCGGGAAGACCAGTGGCAAATCCCCAATGAAATTTATGGTAGCGAAGCCCGACCAGTAGAACCTTATTATTTGATTACCAGTTTGCCTACTGTTCCCTTTGAAGAATTTATCTTGCTTTTGCCTTACACCCCTAAACAAAGGACTAATTTAATAGCTTGGTTAGCAGCGCGATCGGATGGTGAAAACTACGGTAAGTTATTGTTGTATGTCTTTCCTAAAGAGCGTCTAGTTTACGGCACAGAACAAATCGAAGCCCGAATCAACCAAGACCCGGTAATTTCCCAACAAATTTCCTTGTGGAATCGTCAAGGATCGAGAGCCATTCAAGGTAATCTATTAGTAATTCCAATTGAGCAATCGCTGCTGTACGTCGAGCCAATTTATTTAGAAGCAACACAGAATAGCTTACCAACTCTGGTGCGGGTGGTAGTAGCTTATGAAAACCGCATTGTCATGACACAGACCTTAGAGCAAGCACTACAGGCAATCTTTCAACCACAAGTCACACCAGCCCCTGCCATTATCCGTCCCTTTGAGCAAGCAAGTCCACCTAGTCAATAGTCATTGAAGAAGACGCAAAGACGCGTTCCATCACAGGCTGTATTTCATATCAAGTTCGCGTAATTACTTATTATTAAAATTTCTCCCTGTCCCCGTGTCCCCGCGTCCCCGCGTCCCCGTGTCCCCGCGTCCCCGCGTCAGCCCTAACGATAAGTCTTCAGACGAACATGATATCACTCATGCCCTTGGCGACAAAAACTACTCTAAAAACTTTTGAGGAATCCTCCGGAATCGCTCAAACTACTGTGGTATTCATATTTAGAGTCTATACTTAACACTTATAACTAATCTTTGGGGAATACACCCCATCCTTATTGCTCAAAAACCCGGTCACTAAGACTGGGTTTTTGATGTTTGTATTACAAAGTCCAATAGAGTTTGTTGTCCGACGATAACTAGAAACACAGAGCAAAATTCTTACTGGGCTATAATAACCCCAAAAAAACAAACTGATAAACCTGCTGCTGAGAGGTTTTTACGTGCTTTTTCTAACCTCACTTTGACGATTATAGAAGTCCGTGGTCAGCATTTTGGTTATGTTCCTCCTTTAAACCCTCTACAGCAGGAAATCATTAGTTTACTTGGACTTTCACCTGATATTTATAGCAATCTTGTGGATAATTCCTCGTAAGTCAAATTCTATTACGCGAACGGTGAGTCTGGTATCCCCTAATTCAGTTGTTTTTAGTTCTTGTGTAATCCATTGTTCCATTTGCTGAGTTTGGTCTGCTTCCAGGTCTTGCTAGATAAAAAACACAATTTCTGCCTTTTGTCAACTTTTCTGTAACCAAAGATGTTTATAATGCATAGGTGAGGCAGGGGGACTTACGGCGATTCAGTTAATATTTTCCAAATGACGCCTAATGTGAATTAGTAATTATGGGGTCAACCAGTAGGTGTTTTTCAAACAAAATAAAATTTTGTGCCTGAAAAGCTTATCCTCTCCAGCTTTGAATCCTCTTTGAGTGTTTTGGAGGTTGACACCACACCCTCAAATCCTTATCACAATTGCTTTTGAGGTGATTTATTATTCTTGCGCTCTTGACAGCCAAACGTCTGAAAAGGTATCTTAGCTACAGGTTGCCACTTTTGAACCTTGAAAACCAAATATACCAAGGCTCGCAGACCCCGGCCGTTTTAATTTACCTAAATCCCTATTAGGGATTGAAACGTACGGTTATTGATGATTGTTGATTGTTGAACGCCAGGTTTTAATTTACCTAAATCCCTATTAGGGATTGAAACTATTCGATTGCCGATGTTGTATGCGATCGCCTGGGTTTTAATTTACCTAAATCCCTATTAGGGATTGAAACTGCTAAAACGCCATATGCCGATTGTGGTGTATCGCCATACAAGTTTTAATTTACCTAAATCCCTATTAGGGATTGAAACAATGCTGCCAATTGTTGAGGCGATTGCATCTTAGTTGTTTTAATTTACCTAAATCCCTATTAGGGATTGAAACCACGAGCAAATTCACTTTGGGAGCGATCGCCCTTCGCCCGAGTTTTAATTTACCTAAATCCCTATTAGGGATTGAAACCGATCAACACGACCTTTACCTGACCGGATTTTAGTTTTAATTTACCTAAATCCCTATTAGGGATTGAAACCTAGCACTGAGATAGAGTACTAATTGCTGCGTAGAGAGTTTTAATTTACCTAAATCCCTATTAGGGATTGAAACCTGCTCAGTCGCATTTACCCGTTTGAAGCGTTTCTGTTTTAATTTACCTAAATCCCTATTAGGGATTGAAACAAGTTTATCGCAAGCAGATAATCCAATCAGCAAGTTTTAATTTACCTAAATCCCTATTAGGGATTGAAACGCCTATTTAGGGATATGCAACCGGATGAAATCAGAAGTTTTAATTTACCTAAATCCCTATTAGGGATTGAAACTTTGATGACTAGTTTATTGAATACCGATCTATCACGTTTTAATTTACCTAAATCCCTATTAGGGATTGAAACAAAATAATTGTTTTCAAATCCAAACTTTGTTGTCAAAGTTTTAATTTACCTAAATCCCTATTAGGGATTGAAACCTGGAAAGTTGGCAATCAGATTCAGAGTCAAAGTTTTAATTTACCTAAATCCCTATTAGGGATTGAAACAGTTCTTATGGAAACAGTGGAGCGGAAAATCCGGGAGTTTTAATTTACCTAAATCCCTATTAGGGATTGAAACTGATACTACTGGGAAGGTTAGTACTTCATATGTCTTGGAGGTTTTAATTTACCTAAATCCCTATTAGGGATTGAAACTAGTCTCCCTTGACTTTTGACAAGTCCGACTTGTTTTAATTTACCTAAATCCCTATTAGGGATTGAAACAAGTCTTCTTGTTCTCCGTATATCGAACTGTTAGTTTTAATTTACCTAAATCCCTATTAGGGATTGAAACAAATGAGGGATTGTTGATGGCATTTAAGAAGGTCGCGTTTTAATTTACCTAAATCCCTATTAGGGATTGAAACAGGCGATCGCACTGTAACTTCAGGCTCAACAACTTGTTTTAATTTACCTAAATCCCTATTAGGGATTGAAACTTATCTATAGCAGACTTATCTGCTACATTTTCAGATGTTTTAATTTACCTAAATCCCTATTAGGGATTGAAACGCACAAGTTTAGAGACGCGATCGCAACTGGGATAATGTTTTAATTTACCTAAATCCCTATTAGGGATTGAAACTTAATATTCTACATGACTCTATAGTATGAAGAATGTTTTAATTTACCTAAATCCCTATTAGGGATTGAAACGTTGGCCAACTGTGGCCAACAAAGCGCGGACTAAAGTTTTAATTTACCTAAATCCCTATTAGGGATTGAAACATTGGCGATCGCATTCAAATCCTCAAAGGCAAGCACGAGTTTTAATTTACCTAAATCCCTATTAGGGATTGAAACCTACTACTACTGTAGATGCAGATTGCAGATATAGCGTTTTAATTTACCTAAATCCCTATTAGGGATTGAAACTTCAGGTAAGGCAAATCGAAAACGGTGATTGGGTTTTGGTTTTAATTTACCTAAATCCCTATTAGGGATTGAAACGGGGAGACAGCGCTGTGGGCGGGCTTCCCGCAAAGCGTTTTAATTTACCTAAATCCCTATTAGGGATTGAAACAATACCGTTTTGCCCATCTCTCCCAGGAGCGCCATTTAAGCCAGGTTTTAATTAACCCAAATCCCTATTAGAGGATGTTTGAAAAGTTTCGGGCGAATATAATTCGCTACTACACAAGCGAAGTCCACCTCCTTTGGAAAACACGGAAAATCGAGTTCTTGAAACCCACGGAGGTGGGTTTTGTCTGTATAGTCGCGATTTCTAATCGCCTATTTTAGTATTAATTTAGACTTTTCAAACAACCTATTAGGGATTGAAACTATTCTGAAGAAATTCACGAGGCAATCGACTCTTTCAGATTGCTCTTTTCACCGTTCTCTGTTCCCTCTTAACAGAGTGTTTGTTTAGCATAACAAGTACGATATAGCCGTTTTTAATTCACATCAGACGTAAATAATGGCTTTTTGGAGCAAGCCTTTTTCTGTAGCTGAACTGCTACCTCTTGACATACTCACCGACCTAAAGGCGCGGGGAAACACTTGACACTTCAATGACTGACGCTACCGAAATAGTCTTACTCTGTCTCTGTGTCCGTTTAGAGTCGTGGCAATGCCCTATCCCGACTTTCTTTATATTTTTTGCAGCGTTCTCATCTCGATCGTGTTCGCTGCCACAGTTTAAGCATTGAACTTTTCGGACTTTTAAATCAAGCTTGCCCCACCGATAACCGCACTCCGAGCAAGTCTGGCTAGTGGGTTCCCATCGACTGATAACGCGAAAATCTCTCCCTAGCTTGACTGACTTAGCTTCACAAAGCGTTCTAAACTCTCGCCATCCCTGCAAACTAATAGCGCGTGATAATTTGCGGTTTTTAACCATTCCTGAAATATTTAAATCTTCCAAAACAATAGCTTGGTTTTCGCTCACCACTTTGGTTGATAGCTTGTGTAGAAAGTCTTTTCTTGTGTCTGCTATTCGGTTATGAAGTTTAGCTGTTTGAATTCTAGTTTTGTTCCTGCGTTTTGAGTCTTTAGATTGCCGTGCTAGTTTACGTTGTTTGCGGCGTATTTTCTTATCCAGCTTTGAATAATTGGGGCTGATAGCTTTGTCGCCGTTGCTCATTACAGCAAAAGTCTCGATTCCTAAATCAATACCAATACTTTGGTTTTTAGCATCAACTTGAACGGGTTCAACTTCTACCACAAAGCTTAAAAAATAGCGATTAGCGCAATCTTTGATTACCGTTACAGAACTAGGCGCTGACGGTAACTTGATCGAATATCCGCCAAAGTTGTCTATCTCTCAAATAGTTAATGCATTAAAAGGCGTTTCTAGTCGCAGATATGGGCAGATGGGATATAAAAAACCCCACAAAGAAGCCTTGTGGAGTCCAAGTTATTTTGCGATTTCTGTAGGGGGTGCGCCGCTAGAAGTCTTAAAGGAGTATATCAAAAATCAAGAAAAGCCGTCCTAGAAGGATGGGGCTTGTATCCCATTAATTCTGGTCAATAACTTCCGTCGCAGCAAATCCAACGCAGCGTTCGCACTCACATGACGAATTAAAGCACGTCCCCGCATCACACCAAAGCGATACTCAAAACTTTCTACCTCATCTTTTGGCCCCGCTAAACCGATGTAAACTAAACCAACTGGCTTAGTATCAGTACCGCCGGTTGGGCCAGCAATTCCAGTGATACTCAATCCCCAAGTAGTTGCGAGTCGGGTTTTTACTCCCAGTGCCATTTGTTGAGCCACAGTAGCACTTACTGCCCCAAATTGATTTAAATCTTCTGCATTTACTCCCAACAACCCAACTTTCACAGAATTGTCATACGAAATTACCCCACCCCAAAAGTAATCTGAGCTACCAGAAATCTCAGTCAACATTTGTCCCAAACCACCACCAGTACAAGATTCTGCTACCGATAAAGTTTCCTGTGATGCTCGCAACAATTGACCAACTACAGAGGCGAGAGTGTCATCATTAGCACCATAATAATCAAGTCCAGCAATTTCTTGAATTTGTTTTTCAATCGGTGCAATTAAAGCCTCCGCTGCCGTTTGCGAAGTTGCTTTCGCAGAAACTCGCAGTCTCACTTCTCCCTTACCTGCATAAGGCGCTACCGTGGGGTTAGGCAACTTCAAATAAGAAGCAACTTTTTCCGCTAAAGCAGATTCACCAATACCCCAAAACTTTAAACTCCGACTGTATATAATTTCCTTACCCCAGCCTTGATTTTTAAGAAAAGGTACAGCTGTTTCTTGCCACATCTGATACATCTCACTGGGAATACCAGGAAAGGTGAAAATCGTTATCCCAGGATGGGGTTCCCAGATGATACCAGGTGCTGTACCTGTGGGGTTGGGTAAAATTTCTGCACCTCGAGGAATCAAGGCTTGCTTGCGGTTGCTGGGGGTCATCACCCGACCCCGTTGGGCGAACTTCTGAGTTATGTCTTCAATGATTTCCGGCCGTTCTACCAAGGGAACGCTAAAAAAATCGGCGATGGTTTCACAGGTGAGATCATCGGGTGTAGGGCCAAGACCACCAGTAAAAATGAGAATTTGCGCCCTGGAAATAGCAATTTCGATAATTTGCTTTAACCGTTCTGGGTTATCCCCAACTACAGTTTGATAGTAATGGGGAATACCTAGCTGAGCTAATTGTTGAGCTATAAATTGAGCATTACTGTTGAGGATATCTCCTAGCAACAATTCAGTACCAACACAAATAATTTCTGCACTCATTTGATTAAGGATTTCCGATACCCAATACTTAAGGTTGTCGAGATACTTTCCAGACTCGCCAAACTGCATAACTGAGTAGCGAAGTCGCACCACAGGCGTAAGTAATACCGCTAGGTATACCAGCAATAGCTAACGCCAAACTCCCTACCCACAGGGTTAGAGAGTAAATGAACAAAACCGTCCAGCGATGGGATAAACCAGCGTTGAGCAGTCGGTGATGGAGATGTCGCTTATCTGCTACCCATGGCGATTTACCACGGCGGAGTCGCGCTAAAATGACAGCTGACATATCCACGATTGGCACTGCCAAAATTAGATAAGGTAATAACACAGCAGTGAAAGCAGGGATTTTGACTAGACCAATTACACCCACAGCAGCTAGAGTAAATCCCATAAAATAAGCTCCGCCATCTCCCATAAAGATTTGCGCGGGGTTGAAATTATAACGGAGGAATCCCAATGACGCACCAGCTAGGGCTGCGGCAATTAAAGCTGCTGCTGGTTGTCGCATAAATAATGAAACAACCAACATCACGACGGCGGCAATTCCAGAAACACCGGCGGCTAGGCCATCTAAACCATCAATCCAGTTAATGGCATTGACCATTCCTACTAACCAAATGACTGTAATGGGCAAACTCAGCCAGTCAAGGTTAACTATTCCGACTGTGGGAATACTCACAAAATCTATACTTACCCCTGCTTTCCAAGCACCAGCTGCCACAATAATTTGCATTAGCAAACGTGTTAGGGGTGATAAGTTTAATAAATCATCTGCTAAACCAATCAAAAAAAAGCCAAGACCGCCTAAAGTGACCCCCCAAATTTGCCATTCTTTTTCCGGCGGTAGATTTCCAAAGGCACCTAACCACCAGACAATAAGTAGCGAGATAATAGTACCTGCGAAGATAGAAACTCCTCCCAAGCGTACCATTGGACGTTGATGGACTTTGCGATCGCCCGGTTGGTCTACGCGTCCACTTTTTATACCGATTTTTTTAATATCAGGGGTAGTCCAGAGAACGACTACTGCGGCAACAAGAAAAGCAATCAGATGATAGATCTGAGGAAGCATTTGGATCTTTAAATAAGTAGTTGTTCAGACTAAACTCTGCCAAGGGATGTATTTACCTTATATCTACTACATTTCAAACACTTATCAGCATAGGAATGGGGAATGGGGAATGGGGAATTGTGATTAATTATTCTCCGCGTCCCCGCGTCCCCGCGTCCCCGCGTCTCCCTCATCTCCCTCATCTCCCTCATCCCTAGTCCCTACGCCAAGGCTGGTACGGGAATTTCCAAATGAGGGTATAGCGGGAAGCGATCGCATAATGTCGCTACCCGTTGCCGACAATCTTGAGCAACTACATCTGAATCTGGAGACAGTAGGCGATCGGCAATAATGTTACCGATTTCGGTAAATTCTGCTACTCCCAACCCCCTTGTAGTCATCGCTGGAGAACCCAATCTCAAACCACTAGTTACAAATGGTGACTCTGGATCGAAGGGAACTGTATTCTTGTTAGCGGTAATATTTACACCACTAACCAGCTGATCTGCTTGCTTACCTGTCAATCCAATACTACGCAAATCTACTAAGATTAAATGATTATCTGTGCCATTAGACACTATTTTTAAATTTCTGTTTTGGAGTTGACTAGCTAGAGCGTGAGCATTATCAATCACTTGAGCCGAATATGCTTTAAATTCTGGTTTTAAAGCCTCTCCAAAGGCTACTGCTTTCGCAGCAATCACATGTTCTAATGGCCCACCCTGAGTACCAGGAAAGACGGCTTTATCTAGCTTTTTACCAAGTTCTGCATCGCGAGTTAAGATTAAACCGCCTCTGGGGCCGCGCAGAGTTTTATGTGTAGTCGTGGTGACAACATCACAGTAAGGAATCGGATTAGGATGAAAACCAGTAGCCACTAAACCAGCAATGTGGGCAATATCCGCCAGTAAGTAAGCACCAACTTCATCGGCGATGCTGCGGAACTTTTCAAAGTCAATTACACGAGAATAAGCCGAATAACCGCAAATCAGCAGCTTAGGACGCTCCCTCAGCGCCAGCTCCCGAATTTGGTCATAATCTAGTTGTTCTGTTTGCTGGCTAACGCCGTAGTGACGAACTTGGAACCATTTACCTGAGACATTCACTGGCGAACCGTGGGTGAGATGTCCCCCGTGAGACAAATCCATTCCCATAATTGTGTCTCCCGGTTGCAGCAGCGTCAGAAATACTGCAAAATTCGCCTGTGCGCCAGAATGGGGTTGTACATTTGCATGAGCTGCGCCAAACAAGCTTTTAGCTCGGTCTATAGCTAACTGTTCGATTTTGTCAATCAACTCACAACCGCCATAGTAGCGTTTACCAGGCAATCCTTCGGCATATTTATTCGTTAATACAGAACCTTGAGCTGCTAGTACAGCAGCAGAAGTAAAATTTTCACTAGCGATCAACTCTAGGTGATCGCGTTGACGCTGTAGTTCTTGGTTAATTAAATCCGCGATCGCAGCATCGCCAGAAGCCAAAAAATCTGAGTTAGTCCTAGTCACTGCAACTATCCTTGTAATAATTTACACAATTGTTGATTTTGGTTAAACGCACCACCCAATTAACAGTCCACAATCAAGGGCTGATGATTTCACGTTTTGAGTGGTGACTATTGACATTGGTTTATACTGACCTAATTTATTATTAGGTGCAAGCCTAGTGAATGCATCAATTTTTATAAAGCTTTTTGCCAGACATTAAACTTAAATACTCTCCATCCCTAACTTAACAGGTTTAATAAATACAATTGCCTATTCCTACTAAACACTACTTTAAGAATTTAAGTATTATTTTTTACTACACAACTTTAGAAACAGCATACACAACATACAATAAATTTAGGTTCTATTGGCGATTTTGTTGTGATCCATATTTTCGCCAAAAAGAGTGCTAGAGGTTACTCTTAGGTGTGATTTACCATCACAAATCATAACAGCTGACAACGCGCAGCCAACACATACCTTTCAAGCCACTCTTAAAACCACCATAAAGTGTGTCCTCCTCCTGAGTGAAATGTAGGAAAAGATGAGGATTTATTGGGAGGGATTTCGATGTTAATCATTTTAATGGACGATCAAATCATTGCCCCTGAGCAAGTTTGCCAGTCCTGTTTATTGGCTAATGGCAATGGTCAACCCCGGTGGCGTGGAGGTCAACTGCGTTGTGGTCAAGCCATTCGCAAACTCACTGAACAACAGCCAGACCAGTATGAATGTGTCATGGGTTTCCGCATCGCGTATATAGAATAATTTGAATTTGCCAGTAACAGAAGACAACTGCGTTATCCTAAGCTCAAGTAGCTGTTGAAATTTAATTACAGGAGAACGCACAATGACTTGGCGCGGGTCTACAACGGTTTCCGACCGAATTTTTGCTTGTTTACCTTATTTGCTCCCCTTGATTGATAGTTTGGTTTTTGGTAGCTTTTTGTTAAGCCAATTTCCAGCACTACAAGTGCTAATTTTACCGTTACAACCAGTGCTGGTAGTTTACGCTAGCTTAGGGCAAATTGGTCAACTAATCGTTTTCTTTGCTTTATTTCTATTGGTGGTGAGAAACGAAAAAATCAATCACTTTATTCGTTTCAACACTATGCAGGCAATTCTATTGGATATTGTTATATTTTTGTGTTCCATATTACTGCGAATTTTGACCCCGGTTCCTGGCGCTGGCTTTGCAATAGAAACACTAGCCAGTACCATCTTTTTGGGTATAGTGGCAGCGGTTGTCTATTCTGTTGTCCAGTCTTTAATTGGGCGTTACGCAGAAATTCCGGCGATTTCTGATGCTGTGTATATGCAAGTACGCTAATTGATGGAATTGCTTAACGGCCTACCACTGTGTTTTCTAGGCGACCAATACCTTCAATTTCTATACGGACGCGATCGCCTAAGCGTAAAGCACTTACCCCAAATGGTGTACCCGTTAGCACTAGATCCCCTGGCAGTAGCGTCATCACCTGACTAATATATGACACCAGAAAATCCGGCGGAAACACCATCTGATCAACACCAGCAGACTGTACAGGATTGGGGTCGTCATTTAAGAAAGTCTGTAATCTGGCTCCAGGACTTAATTCTCGCACAATCCAAGGGCCCACAGGACAGAACGTATCAAAACCTTTAGCTCGCGTCCATTGACCATCTCGTTTTTGTAAATCCCTTGCTGTCACATCATTGGCGATAGTATAGCCCCAAATTTTAGTTTGGGCTTCTTCTGGCGTACAGTCAAAGGTGCGATCGCCAATCACCAGTGCTAACTCTCCCTCATAGTCTACCCGTTGCGATTGCGGCGGATATTTAATCTCTGTTTCAGAAGGAATAATCGACGTAGGCGGCTTGAGAAAGATTAATGGTTCAGGAGGTACAGCAGTTTCCATTTCTGCTGCATGTTCAGCATAATTCTTCCCCACTGCCACAATTTTAGAAGGAGCGCAGGGTGCCAGAATTTGATAATTTTCCGGCGTTAAAATTAATTCTGTGGGTTGACCTTGCAACCAAGGCGGAGCATCTAACACCTGCACGCTGAGGGATAGCTGTAGTAACCCATAGTAAATCTGTCCTTGTTGATTTTGAACTCGCACATAGCGCTGCGCCATAACCTTGATAAGTATCCTCTTGTCTGCGATTAAAAGCTGTGAGCGGAAGCAACCCTCGGTTAGCTGTTGAAGAAATCGGTTAAGCTTTGAGCAAAACAGAGATTTCTACTTGCTGAAGAAGTCCGTAGACGCAGAGCGTCTTCCCGCTAGGGTGGCTCGGCTTCTAGTTCTCGTTAGAGATCCAAACTTCGGCAGATGGGGTTAATGATTCAAATTGAAAACTGGTAAGATTATAATTCCTTGTTGCTTCAGATGTTGATTGATGCTAGTAGCGCCCATCAGCACAGTGTACAAATTTACACTAGCAGCCACATTGTCCATAAGGAGACTAAAAGATTATGACCACAGTTTACGAAACAATGTACATTCTGCGTCCTGACCTGGGAGATGAACAGGTAGAGCAAGCAGTTGCTAAATATCAGAACTTACTACGCGAACAAGGTGGTGAGGATATCCAAATTCAAAATCGTGGTAAGCGTCGCCTCGCCTATGAAATCAAAAAACAGCGAGATGGCGTTTATATCCAGATGAACTATACCGCACCTCCAACCGCGATCGCCCCAATGGAACGTGCTATGCGTTTAAGCGAAGAAGTAATTCGTTACTTAACGATTAAGCAAGAAGCCGAAGATGCAAAACCTGTTGAAGTGGCAGCAGCAGTCTAGGGGTTAGGTACTGGGGACTAGGGACTGGGAGAGATGAGGAGGCAGGGGAAGAAATAAAAACCACCCATTCCCCATACTTCGACTCCGCTCAGTACAAGTTCCCCATTCCCCAATAAAATCCCCAAAATTTTATCTTTACTCTTTATTTTCTGAAATTGAACTGGGAATGCTAAATTAACTATTACTTGCCAAAGGCAGAATTACCGCAGTTATACTTAAAAACTGTAAGCCCCTGTGAGCCAATCTGATACCTCTAACATCCAAGTTCTTTCTTCGGAAGTATCGCAGCTACGCCAAGAGTTGCAACTTCGTGATCAATTAGTGCAACAGCTATCTCAAGAACTCTTTCGACTAGTGAAGGGTAATGCTAACTTCATACCCCAACGACCGGAGCCTGAACGAGATTTAACCCAGTTACAAGCTTTGCGCGAACAACTCCAAGCTATTGAGCAACAGGTGGCGTTCTACCAAGAGCAAATCACAACCCGTGACACCGAAATTTATCAACTGCGTCAAACTGTCCAAGAACTGACTGACCGCAGCCGCATGTTGGAGCAAGTAGTACAAGAATTACCTCAAATTTACCGTCGCAAGTTCGAGGAGCGCATGGCTCCAGTGAGAGAAAAGGTGGCAAGCTTGCAACGAGAAAACCGCCAATTGCAAGCAGAACTGCAAAGTGTAAGTTACCGTTTGGCACTCAAAACCCGCCATTCTAGTCATAGTGGGATTGATTTGCCTAACTTCTCACGTCCAGGAACTGGTCAAAGCAATATTTCTACTCCCCAAAACGCCTAAAATTTTTATTGGGAAGGTTTTACAACAATTTAGTAGTCCAGTAGTCTAGATTGTATCTGGATCGATATTTAACTCCCGCAATTTTGCAGCCAAACGTTCTGCCTTTTGTTCTGCTTGTTGTGCTTTTTCTTCAGGTGTTGGTACTAGTTGCCCATCTGGTGTAAAAAACCGCAATAGTCCCTGATAAATTCCCAAATATAACCCTAACTGTTGACTCCACAAATATTCTTGTGCATTTGGTTGCAGAGGTTGATATTCTCCATCTACTAAATGAAATCCCGCAAATTCTTGTGTGTATGGGTCGAACCAAAAATAATCTAAAGTGCGAAAAGTATCTTGATAAATTTCTTTTTTTAAACCTTTGTCTGTCTTCGCTGTTGAGTCTGACAGAATTTCTATAATTAAATTCGGATATTTACCATTTTCTTCCCAAACTACCCAACTTTTACGGGTTTTGCGATCGCATCCTAAGACTACAAAAAAGTCTGGGCCTCGGAAATCTTCTGATTTGAGTTGATTTGGACTATAGTATATTGTCAGGTTTCCAGCTGCATAGAAATCATTTCGATCTCGCCATAGCCATTCTAGACAGGTTAAAAGTAGGATTATTTGTCTCAGATGCAGTTCGGTTTCCAAGGGAGGCTCGTCGCTATATAAATCACCAGGGGGAAAGGTAACATCTTCACAGATGCCTTGTTGAGATATCTTATCTTGAGCTATGGTCATAGAATCGATAGGGCATCAAGTATTTCTGTGTTTATTTTAGCAATCCCAAAGCAAAAGCGATCGCACTATGCTAGTAGCGTCAGTCTTGTTATTGTAAGAGAATTTGAATGCAAACATCATCCATGCTGAAAAGCCCACTACGTTATCCTGGTGGTAAATCAAAAGCCCTAAATCAAATAATTAAATATTTACCAGAAAGCTTTTCCGAATTGAGAGAACCTTTTGTAGGTGGTGGTTCGATATTTATTTACTTAAAGCAAAAATTACCTGACTTGAAGATTTGGATTAATGATTTAAACCAGGAATTATTTTTGTTTTGGCAGTTTGCCCAATCTGATATCGATAAATTAGTTCAAGAAGTACACGCAATCAAAAATAAATATACAGATGGCAAATTACTATTTACAGAATTTACTACTATAGATATTAACAAAATATCAGATTTTCAAAGAGCAATACGCTTTTTTATTCTGAATAGAATTACCTTCTCAGGAACAGTAGAATCGGGTGGATTTTCTCAAGAAGCCTTTCATAAACGTTTTACCAATTCTTCAATAGAACGGCTAGAACAATTAGAAAATATATTAACAGCAAATATTAAAATTACTAACTTAGATTATAGTCATTTATTAAATGCAGAAGGTAAAGACGTATTTATATTTTTAGATCCGCCCTATTTTAGTGCCACAAAATCAAAACTATACGGTAAAGATGGTAATTTACATACCTCTTTCGATCATCAAAAATTTGCTGAACTTGTAAAACAATGTCATCATCGCTGGCTAATAACCTACGATGACTCACCACAAATTCGAGAAAACTTTAAATGGGCAAATATCTGCGAGTGGGAATTGCAGTATGGCATGAATAATTATAAACAAAATAAAGCTGCAAAAGGCAAAGAATTATTCATTACCAACTTTGCCATTTTTCGGTAGGATAACTCCCATGCCCCTACCCACATAACAAACTTGATTATGACTAAGACCGCGATCGCTAACTGGTCTGTGCTGCTGCAACAATTAATAGATGGCGAATCCCTATCGCGCACTCAAGCAGCCGAATTAATGCAAGGCTGGTTAACAGAATCCGTTCCCCCAGAGTTATCAGGCGCAATCTTAACAGCCTTGAACTTCAAAGGCGTTTCTGCCGAAGAATTAACAGGCATGGCTGAAGTATTACAATCCCAATCAAAACTGAGGACTGGACAAGAATCCACCCATTCCCCATTCCCCATAATTGACACCTGCGGCACTGGCGGTGATGGTTCATCAACCTTTAACATTTCTACAGCAGTAGCATTTGTTGCCGCAGCTTATGGTATACCCGTCGCCAAACACGGCAATCGTTCCGCATCAAGCCTTACAGGCAGCGCCGATGTTTTGGAAGCCTTGGGAGTAAATTTGAGTGCCCCCAGTGAAAAAGTGCAAGCCGCACTCAAAGAGGTGGGGATCACATTTTTATTTGCCCCTGGTTGGCATCCAGCACTCAAAGCCGTTGCTTCCTTGCGGCGAACTCTGAAGGTACGAACAGTGTTTAATTTACTCGGCCCTTTGGTCAATCCTTTGCGTCCAACTGGGCAAGTGGTAGGATTATTTACTCCCAAACTTTTGGCAACAGTTGCTCAAGCTTTGCATCAGTTAGGCAAGCAAAAGGCAATAGTAGTGCATGGACGAGAAAGACTCGATGAAGCGGGGTTAGGAGATTTAACCGACTTGGCTGTGTTGTCGGCGGGGGAAATACAACTAACCACAATTAATCCCCCAGAGTTAGATTTGACACCTGCTACCATAGGTGCTTTGCGGGGTGGAGATGTTCAGGAAAATGCGGAGATTTTAAAAGCTGTACTACAAGGTAAGGGAACGACTGCTCAACAGGATGTAGTAGCCTTAAACACCTCATTAGCGCTACAAGTAGCAGAAGCTACACCCTGGCTGAACCATGCTCAAGGTATTAGCATCGCTAGGGATATTCTACAGAGTGGCGCTGCTTGGGCAAAATTGGAGCAATTAGTCGATTTTCTGAAGAATTAATCTCTGCGTGTGATTGCGGACGAAATTCGACGACATTGCGTTTAATGGTAACATCGTAGTTACCAAAAAAGTCGTGCCCTAGAAGCCCAGTTTCTAATTCCGCGCCTGCGATCGCCACTGGTACTCTACTCACCACTACTCCAGCGACTGCCATTGAGTCAATATAGCCAATGGGAAATTCCACAGATCTAGAACTCGCGGTGTTGGCCTTCGCCTTTCCTATCGGCACTACTCCCAAAGCATTCGCCATCTGTTGCGTAATTACAGTACCACTTGCTCCCGTATCCACAATCATGTCAAACTGCCTTTGACCATTGAATGTAACTTGAATAATTGGCGTTCCTCCAACTCGCCTTTTAATCGGGGCTGTAAATACTTCTTGTTCTGTGTTGAACAGTTGTGAAGGAGGCAAAATTGGCTTTGGTGGTAGTGTTGTTCTTGTTTGTACAGTAGGAAGCCGTGCAGGTGTGAATTTTGGTGTTGGTGTTGGCTGAGGAACTAAAACTACTCTCTTTTGACGTTCGGCAATTCTCGGCTGCCGACTAGGAGTAGCTTTCTGTCGAGCATATTTAATTTGGCGCTGGTACTCGGCAATTTTTGTTTGGGCGATCGCAAAATCGGAACTTTGTCGCCGGACTTTTCGCATCAGCGTGATCGCTTCCTGGAACTGAATTCCTACCAACTTCCAATCCTCGGGAGATTGAGCAGATTGACTGATGCTGATAGCACCAGCAGCCCTATCTAACCCCAGTTCAAAAAAACTTGGTTCAATTTCAAACGGTTCTCTAGACTGTGCTTCTGGACTAGCTAATGGTATTGTTGGTTCAGCGGCAGGTTGTACCGCAGCCAGATCCCCGATAGGCGGAGATGTTTCATTACCATTAGTTGCGGTATTTTGTTTGTCTTGATTACAGGCAACACTCAAAACCGCTAAAGCACTTGACAAAACAATTAGAGTTGCGCGAGATAAAAAAGACTGAAGCATAGTTAATTTTAATCTTAACCGCCCTAGCTCCTTCAAATCTACTCGCTTGCCAAATTCCTTGGTGAAATTGTCAAAAGGGTTGGGGACTAAGGATTTGGTAAGAGCAATGGATTCTTAACTTTTTATTAATTAATTAACAAAACTGAATAGCTGAACTTATGGGATAATAACCAATCGCAGAATATTGGGAATAGTTATTTTCTTGCCCAATCCCCACTCCCGGAGGGAGTGGGGGCCCTGAGTTTCCCATTACCCCTAATCCCCACTCCCTCCGGGAGCGGGGGCCCCGAGTTCCCCTATCCCCTATCCCCTTATGCCGCTGTCTGATGCAATACCTGCTCTACTTGTCTTGGCAGATGGAACTACCTATCGCGGTTGGTCTTTTGGTGCTACAGGAACTGCAATCGGTGAAGTAGTTTTTAATACTGGCATGACCGGATATCAAGAGGTGCTGACTGATCCTAGTTACTGCGGTCAAATAGTTATTTTTACCTATCCAGAATTAGGGAACACCGGCGTCAACCTCGAAGATGACGAATCGGTAAGACCACAAGTAAAAGGTGCGATCGCTCGCAATATTTGCCACAGGCCGAGTAACTGGCGATCAACACAATCCTTACCTGATTACCTCAAACACCACCAAATACCAGGCATCTATGGGATCGATACCCGAGCCCTCACCCGCAAAATTCGCCTCTTTGGAGCCATGAACGGTGGCATCTCCACATCCATTTTGGATGAGGCAGAGCTATTAGAGCAGGTACAAGCAGCGCCTAACATGGCAGGATTAAACCTAGTTCGTGAAGTCACTACCCCAACAGTCTATGAGTGGTCAGATCCAACAATCCCAGCTTGGGAGTTCAAACCAGAGGCTGGGGAAAATCAGGAAGCATCCTTCACCGTTGTTGCTCTTGACTTTGGCGTCAAACGCAATATATTACGCCGCTTATCGAGTTATGGTTGCTGGGTGATTGTTGTTCCAGCCAATACCACACCAGAGGAAATCCTCAGCTACAATCCAGACGGCATCTTTCTTTCCAATGGCCCTGGCGATCCTGCTGCGGTGACAGAAGGAATAGAGACCACCAAAGCATTGCTGTTGAGCCAAAAACCCATCTTTGGCATCTGCATGGGACACCAAATACTAGGTCACGCTTTAGGAGCAGAAACTTATAAACTCAAATTTGGACACCGGGGTTTAAATCAGCCAGCAGGGTTACAACAACGGGTAGAAATTACTAGCCAAAACCACAGTTTTGCGATCGACCCCGATTCTTTACCTGATGCAGTTGTGGAAGTTAGCCATTTAAACCTCAACGATCGCACTGTTGCTGGAGTACGTCACAAATCTCTACCCATATTTTCCGTACAGTATCACCCAGAAGCCAGTCCAGGGCCTCATGATGCTGATTACTTATTTGAGCAATTTGTCCAAGAAATGCGAACAGCACGCCAAGCTATAAAAGCCAAAGTTGGGTAAAAATAGGGAATGAGGACTGGGAGATGAGGGAGAAAATTTCTCCGCGTCCCGATCCCCAATCCCCGATCTCCAATACCCCCGACAGATTGTAGACAATTTGCTCAAAAAACATCTATACTTGAGCGTTCCACTTTAACTTATGAGGAGGGAATTATTGCTGAGCCACTAAATCTAACCGTTAGCCTGAGAGGCACTCGTGAAGTCCGGGATAACTGTCAGCTATTCCGCCTCACAGGATTGTTAGATGCTTTTTCTGAGCCGACATTTCGTAAGGTACTTGGCAACAAGATTGATGAGGGCCCAAAGCATATTATTCTGGATCTCTCACAAATCGACTTTGTTGATAGCTCTGGCTTAGGCGCTCTGGTGCAGCTGGCTAAGCAGGCTCAAAACGCCACTGGTACTTTGCAAATTGTCACCAACGCCCGCGTCACTCAAACGGTCAAGCTTGTTCGCTTAGAGAAGTTTCTCTCCCTGCAACCAACAGTTGAAGCGGCTCTAGAAAACGTTAAGTAGTCTTGGTTGCTTGACCCGCGGGACAAATTTAGCTATCCAATCATTAATCTGGATAGCTTAATTTTTAAAACTTCTGGTCAAAACACCTCTCTCCTTGTAGGCTACAGTGTACGCACAAGCGATCAAATTGCTTAAAATTCCTCAACAATCTCACCTTGTCCTCAAGGACATCCCTTTTATTAGCAAGAATAGGGAAAGATTTTTGTACAGCAAAAACAGAGCGTGAGGTTTTAATTGTAGGGTTGTTAGAGTCAATTTGAACGAGAATTTTTAAGACATGTGTACACTGTAACTCTATGAGAGAGGCCCTCAGCCAGTCATACCAAATTGGGAAAAAATAATTGTGTCAAACGCAGGATAACGGAGTGGAAACCTCTTGTATCAATCTTTTCAAACTATGTTTTAATTACGAATTACGTTAGCGGTAGCATTAGCGCAGCGTCAAGCCTAAGGCATAGCTTCGCTTAGAGCGAGGTACGAGCGTCATTACGAATTATGAATTATTAATTGGTGTTAGAGCTATATTATTTAAATTAGTTCAATAATTTTGATAGTGTGGATAATGCCAGGTATACTAACATGGCATATATATTTTAAGAAAACAATTTTGGCGAAAAATGCCTCCCTAATATAGCCCGCATAAGGAATGGTTTACTAGTGAAATCAAAGGAAGATGAGCTATTAGATGGACAAGATGAGGCTACCAAGCAAAATTCACCTTGGTTTCAAGCATTCTTGCTTAACAGCACACAACTATCCCAACAGATTTCCCATTCCCAATTACAGCAAATCTCTCCAACTGCCCTAGCATATTTAGGGGATGCAATTTATGAACTATATGTTAGAATGTTCTTCTTAATGCCATTGCAGCGACCAGAAACTTATCATCGTCTGGTGGTGGCACAGGTAAGAGCAGAAACACAAGCGCTACATTTGCGATCGCTAATTCCTCATCTAAGGGACAGCGAACTAGAAATTGTCCGACGGGGAAGAAACGCCGCCACAGGGCGTCCTAAGCGAGTTAATCCTGAAATTTATCAGCACGCGACTAGTCTAGAAACTTTAATTGGCTATCTATATCTCACGGACTACCAGCGCTTAACTGAACTATTACAAATAATCCATCTAGAAAAATAGTGGCAGATCAATCAAATTCAAGTAATCGGGATGCTCACCCATACGCAACGCCCAAAATTTATATGGTGAATAAACCAAAAAAAATCAAGATATCTAGCGAACCAAATCGTGGTAAACCTGTGAAAATCCAAGGCAAGCCCGTTATCGCTAATCCGATTCGCCATCCCAGAAAAAAAGATGGCCACCTCGCCCCCAACAGCACACGCCCAAATTATAACTTCTCTGGGCCATCGTCTTCTGCAAAAACAACGGAAGATAGCGATCTCATCTATGGCCGCCATCCAGTATTAAGTGCTTTAGAAAGTCAGCGTGGTCTCAACCGCATCTGGATTACCTCACGTCTGCGCTACGATCCCCGTTTTCACCATCTTCTCCTCCAAGCAAAGGACAATGGTACAGTCATTGACGAAGTTGAACCCAAGCGCTTAGACCAAATCACTGATGGGGCTAATCATCAAGGGGTGGCAGCACAAATCGCTCCCTACACCTATATAGAATTACCAGAGTTAATCGAACAGGCGAAAACTTACACAGATCCTGTAATTGTAGTGGCGGATGGAATTACTGATCCCCACAATTTAGGAGCAATTATTCGCACCGCAGAAGCTATCGGCGCTCAAGGATTGGTGATCCCCCAAAGAAGAGCTTCCGGGATCACTTCCACTGTCGTCAAAGTCGCAGCCGGTGCTTTAGAAAACTTTCCCGTAGCTAGAGTCATTAACCTGAGCCGCGCTCTTGAAGGGTTAAAAGCCGCTGGCTTCTGGATTTATGGGACTGCGGCAAGCGGCAGCGAACCTGTGCATACAGTTAGTTTCAGTGGCCCCATCGTTTTGGTAATTGGCTCTGAAGGTGAAGGACTGAGCATGTTAACTCAACGCTGCTGCGATGTTTTAGTATCGATTCCTCTACAAGGCAAAACTCCCAGCCTCAACGCTTCGGTAGCAGCAGGGATGGCGCTTTACGAAATCTATCGCCAACGCTCGTCAAATACGCTGTACCTAGATAAATTACAAAAAAATTCTTTTAAAAAACAAGAGAAAAGAGTATAAAGAATTGTAAAGCAAAAAATTACAGCATATCGTTTAACACCCTGTATCACGTTTATTAATCACCAGAAACCATGAAAACCATTTGGCATAACCTCAAGGAAGGATTAATTAACATATTCGACAATCTCGGCTTTGCTTGGTGGGTAGAAATTATAACACAAAATCCCCGTTGCACATACTATTTTGGGCCATTTTTAAATGCTTCCGATGCAACACTGGCAAGCAAAGGCTATGTAGAAGATTTAGAATTTGAAGGAGCGCAGGGAATTATTGTCAATGTCAAGCGCTGCAAACCCGATGCTCTGACAATTGCTGAAGACTTGGGCGAAAGAAATGACCGAAAAGTGCGGCCTATATTTGGTCTCTAGCGGTAAGAGGGGCTAGGATCTGGGGACGCGGGGACGCAAAGACGCGGAGAAATTTTCTCCCTCACTCCTTACTCCCCATTTGCAAGTTAAACTCCCATGTGCTTTTTCACATAACAAGGGTATGAAAATATCTCTTTGCCAGCCCCCAATCCCCAGTCCCCATTTTCAACACAGTCCCTTTGGATGATGTTCCAGCCAATGGTCAATGTCACTTAGTACGCGCTGAGGAATTTCCCAGGGAAAAAGATGTGCTGTATTAGGGTAGCGATGCCAATGACAATTTTTCAGATGTTGGGCAGTCTCTAAGCTAGAATCAACTGTAATGTGGCGGTCTTCAGCACCAGCAAGTACTAAACTAGGGCACTGAATTTGCTCTAGATCTGCAAGTCGGTTGTATCCAGCAGCAATTGCACTGTAGAGGGCACGAGTCGCAGCAGCAGAGGTTTGTAAGTAGGCTGGGACAGCTTCTTGGGCAATGTAGCCATAGGCAGTGGATGTATGTTGCTGAATTAGGTAACGGAAAAGCGATCGCTTGCCAAAAGTCTCAATATTCCAATCCCAGGTTGGTTTTATACAACTCAGTAGCGCGGCAACGCCAGTGTAGAGATTATCCTGCCAAGTATTGGGGGGATGACTCCCACGAGGTCTTGCTGCTGTCGCTACTAAAATCAGGCCAGTAATACGCTTTGGCAAGTGTAGCGCCAATTCCATAGCCAAAATCCCCCCAAGTGACCACCCTAACACTAAGCATTTTTCTATCTCAAAGCGGTCTAGTAGTGCCTCTAGGTCAGTCAAATGGTCATTCATATCAAAATTGCCCCCGAAGTGACTTTTGCCATACCCACGTAAATCAGGGGCAAAGGTTTGATAGCGCTTTGATAAATGATTTGTAAAAACAGAAAGACTACGGCCCGAACCAGGATGTCCATGCAGGGCTAAAATCGGAAATCCTTGACCTTGAACGTAGACATTTAGATGTATTGCATTGGTCATATTACATCCTAAATCAATACCAATTGCACCAACTGGTAAAATCTCAGGCTTTAGTATTTGGTCTAAAACGTCAACTGTGATTAATGCGTACCATTTACCATTACGGTAAACAATAGTGCAAGTAGTGGGCTTACCCCAGTACTTTGCTTTACCACGCATCTGAATACGCCCAATTTTAGAAAGATTTAGGTATTCATTTTCACCATTGGACTGCACTTTAAAACTCGCCAAATCGGGATAAGTCCATCCTGAATAATGGTGTATTAATTTATATATTTAATACTTCCGACTTCCGACTTCATTTTTTATTTGGGTATAACCTAAAAGTCATTCTTCTTGTCGCCACTTTTTGTTTTTTACCTCATTTGTGTTAGCCTTATTATGAACACATTAAGACTAACATATATTCCAAATAATGGCTAGAACAAATAAAATCATTGTGAGATTAACAGACAAAGAAAAAGAAAAACTAGAAAATTACGCGATGACTCTAGATGTGTCTATGTCTGAAGTCATTCAAGACTATATAAAATCTTTGCCGAATATGGCAATTCCTCGGACATCCCCCGCTCTGTCAAACCGTAGGTTTGATTTGATTGAGGATGCCCTCCAGGGCGGCCGCTATCCTTACCTACCATTAGAGTACGTTGAAGGTGGCAACTGCCGCGAAAGCTGTTCAAAGTTACTCTGATGAAGTTCAGCTACTTGTAGTAGTGAATTTGCACTTGAACGAAGTTCTGCGATCGCAATTCTATCTGCTTCAAAATTTTGCTGAGTGAACTCATGATTACGCTGATGAATTTGCAAGTTTATTTGTTGTTGAACGAAGTTCGGCGATCGCTTGCTTCTCTTTGCCAAACAACAACACCCAAGCTTTACTTACCTTAGTTATCTCCTCTCCTTCGTTCTTCCCTTCAGGACTGCACTGATTGAAGTCTGCTAAACAACCAGTTGCATTATCCCCTTTTTGCTACTATGAGGAAATATTTAGTGTTCAAGTTGGGTGTTGTTGTTTTTTGGTGAGACAGATTGTTACCAAACAGCTTATTTACCTCTCAACTCAATTGAACATTGGCTGTTAAATCTGCCAGAGAAGCTTTGTTGCTTCTACTAATAAAATATCACTACCAGATAAGGGTGTATTTTTTTGATACTAAACTTTACGTTTTCCGAGCAAACGGTTGCTGCGACGCGAAACTTACCAAAGGCTGCCTGATATTAAATAATTCGTAATTCGTAATGACGCGACGCTCCTGCGTCGCTCTAAGCGAAGCTATGCCGTAGGCTTTACGCTAAGGCTATCGAGGACTCGCTCTAAGCGAAGCTATGCCGTAGGCTTTACGCTACGCTAACGTAATTAAGTTTTGTAATGGGGATTTAGCGCCAAGTCACCAGAGGGAAACCTGCACTCTGACGGCAGTTGTTCATGGGGGAAACCACGCCACTTGCGCGGCTGCCGGGAAACAAGTCATCTCAAGATGACTGAATATCCCCCAAGATTTTGAGTCTACTGAAGTAGACTTGAGCTATTAGCTAAGAAATTTATTTTTTGGCGGGTGAGGAAGCCAACACCGAAGCTATTTCTAGCTTAACTTGACACCAATGGCGTCTCGCCCGTTACTTGTATTTTCAGGCGGGCTTTCCGGCCTACCCTACAAGATTCATCCCTAGATTTTGATTTCTTCCCTACTCCCTACTCTCCATTCCCACCCCACGCAGTCAGTTCATCAAATCACATCTTGCAAGACTCTGCGGGTATTTTGCCAAGCCCAAACGCCTACCGCTGCGACAACAACACTCATTGCTACTAGCACAGTTCGCAAGCCCAGTAAATCAGTTAATGGCCCTGTAATTGCTAAAGGAACTGACAGAGCAATATTGACGGCATGATTTTGAAAACCAAACACTTTACCATGCATTGTTGGTGGGGTTTGTTGTTGAATCAAAGTTTGCATCGGCACACCAATGAGAGAAGCGCCTATACCCAGCAAAGCGCAAAGTCCCAGCGCTAGTAACAAGTTATGCGTAAAAGTAAACACCCCTAAAACTAACGCCATCATCAAAAATCCAATTAAAGGCAGAGGCTTGCGATGCCATTTATCACCCCAGTGACCTAAAATACCTGCACCAAATACCATACCCACCCCTGCTGCTGCTAAGAAAAAGCCAAATTGTTTTTCTTTAAGACCAAATTCATCTGCTAATTGAATAGCTAGGACTGTTAAGGCTGCAAATACGCAATATAAAGTAGTTAATTGCAGCATCGCATTCAAAACCAAGCGATTTTTCTTGAGATAGCGCACACTTGCGGTAAATTCGGCCCAAGGGTGATCTGTTTGTTGATGTTCTGGATGGGGATTGTGTTCTTTAAACTTGATCGGTTGCATGATTGCCGCCGATAAAATATATAGTCCACCAACCACAACCTCTTGACCGTAGGTTTCTCCAAACAAATCTTTCGCTAGACTCAAAATAGGCTCTCCGATCGCAAAGCCAACTATTAAAGCTCCCATCATTGTGCTACTAAACAGTGCATTCGCCGCCAACAAATTCTCTCGCCGCACCAACAATGGAATTGCTGCTTGCTCAGCTGGTGCAAAAAACTGTGTCACCGTGGAAATGGCGAAGGTGATTAGCAACAAAATCAAAAATTCCCTTGGCAAAAAGGGAAGACATAGTGCTAATAATCCACGCACAATATCTGAGCCAACCATAATCAACTTTTTTGGCAAGCGATCTACAAAGATCCCACCAGCGGAACCGAATAAAATCGCTGGTATCGTAAAGGCCACCATCAAAGTTGAGTACATCGAGTTTTTTGCCAACCCAGCAGGAGGCGGGTAAACCTCCAACAAGGCAATCATCAAAACGAAGAAGACTTTATCTGCTAATTGGGAAACTAGTTGCCCAATCCACAAGAGCATAAAGCCACGGTTTTTTAGCAGCGCGCTAAACCCATTATTAACAGTGGCAGGTTCTGTAGGAAACATTAAACACTTTTAGGATATTAACTAGGGTAGATGGGACTGGGGATTGGGGATTGGGACTGGGGACTGGGGATTGGGGACTGGGATTGGGGATTGGGGATTGGGGATTGGGGACTGGGGATTGGGGATTGGGGATTGGGGACTGGGGACTGGGGAATTGTCATTAATTATTTTCCGCGTCCCCGTGTCCCCGCGTCCCCACATCCCCGCGTCTCCGCGTCCCCACATCCCCGTACTCTGTTTTTATTTCTCACTCCTACTTGCCAGCTTTGTTTTCCGGACTATTTCACTTCATAGCGCTCTATTAGCATATGCAAAAACTCAGCGGCTGTTAGATGACCTTTAGGGGGAAAATATTCAATAGATGAATCTACCCACCAGCCTTTTACAGTTTGCGGCGATCGCCACATAGATAAATGATCAACCGCTGGTTCTGCATAGAAGTTATTTTGCCCACTACCCAGCAAGCAAGAACTCCAATGGGTGAAATAATCGTGACTCAGCCGATGAATCGGAAAGTTTCCAGCAAGGGGTACTCCCCATCCATCTATAGCAATAAATGCTTTGACGCAACCACCTATAAGTTGCCATAAATACGCTGCTCCTATTGCCCCAACGACTCCAGCGCTAAAACTAATAAATATAACTGGCGATTTTATCTGATTACCCAAGCGATCGCGCAAAAACTGCCAACTATGCAATGCTGATAAGCTCAAAAAACCTTGACTGGGAACAATCAGTATATTTGCGGCATTTTGTTGAGGGCGATCGCAAACTAAACCTAAACATCCCGATACAAAGTTTTCTGTTAAGTCTGGCTCATTAATTCCAGGGCAAATGATTATACTCATTCGTCTTTGGTGTTAACAGCTTCTACAATTCTATATCTTAGAAAGAATACATAAGTTTTACTAATAAAATCACTCCATTTTCCTAACATGCATAAAATCAGCCTTTTTTATACTCCTGATTTTAAATTTAATAATTATCCTATCCCCCTGGATGGGATAATTATTTACTAGTATGGAAGATGATTGAGCTATTACCTAGCTCTCCACCTTGGTTATATTGAGGAATTAATTGTGGTTGCTACCCCCGAAAAACTGCAACACAGCCACGAGCATCTACCAGGTCAAGACCGTGTAGCAGTACTGCTTATGGGCTACGGCGAAGTCGAAAGCTACGAAGACTTTGCTAACTATAACGAGCAAGCTTTAAATCTGCTGACAGCAAAATTTGCACCAGTACCAACTTGGATTTATCCCCCCCTAGCAAGGCTTTTAGCATTATTTGATCGCCATGAATGGGGACATACACATCACGATTTTATCTCGCCACACAACGCTATCTTTGAACAGCAGCGTGCTGGGATTGAAAAGCACTTACAAGCAAAGTGGGGTGATGGGGTTCAAGTCTTCAAAGCTTTCAACTTTTGTGCCCCCTTTTTACCCAAACAAGTCTTGGCAGAAATCAAAAACCAAGGGTTTGATAAGTTGCTAATTTACCCGCTACTGGTTGTCGATTCTATTTTTACCAGTGGAATTGCGATCGAGCAAGTTAACAAAGCTTTAGCTGAGATCGCCGATGGTGAAGAACACTGGGTAAAAGGACAGCGTTACATTCCTTCTTTCTTCAACGAACCAGCCTACATCGATTTAATGGCTCACCTGGTTGAAGAAAAAATTAATGCTGACTTAGCAAGTGCTTATTTACCTTCTCAAATTGGGATTGTGCTAATGAACCATGGCTGTCCCCATAAAGCCAAAGGATTCACCTCTGGGATTACCGAAAGTCAAGCACTATATGATTTAGTACGCGATCGGTTGATTAATCGCTATCCTCTAATTTCGGTAGGCTGGCTGAATCACGATACACCTCTAATTGAGTGGACACAGCCAAATGCAGAGCAAGCTGCTAATAACCTGATTCAATTGGGTGCAAAAGTGGTGGTATTTATGCCAATTGGCTTTGCTACAGAAAACCACGAAACTCTATTGGATGTACACCATATTATCCATACTTTAGAGAAACAACATTCCGACGTAGACTATGTACAAATGGCTTGCGTCAACGACCACCCAGACTTTTTAGCAATGGCAGCCGAGTGGGCAAATGCTCATATTGCCGAGTTGAGGAATGAGCAAGCGATGACGGTTAATCCTCAATTAGCTGAACATCATCACCACCATCATTAAATAATTCGTAATTCGTAATTCGTAATGACGCGACGCTCCTGTGTCGCTC